>JAFUQW010000123.1 GCA_017472115.1 Bacteroidales bacterium
AACGAGTATGAAACTAAGTAAGAATCAGATTCGAATTTGGTATACTGCTTATATTTGGGTCATCAAAGCCTTCTCAAAACAACAAATAGACATTAACCGGCACTAGCCGGATACCAAGGTGAGCACACACCTTTCGATGCCATTGAGGATGGTTTCGAGAAGTTCTCGTCTGTTTCCTGAATGAGGAGGCAGGCGGGATTATTTTGTAAATATCATTATCTTTGTGAGACATATGGGGTGCATAAACAGACTCAAGAAGATCAGGAAATTTACAATTTGTCAACTATCGGATTATTCTACGTTTGCCTTAGATACAAAACATATAAAATTATTTTTATCCGGAAAAGCATTTTTCGATGGAGATGATATAAAGAAAAAGTTAACATACGACATAGTGTTGTTGAATGAGGTAACACTAGTATTGGAATATAACGGTACAAAAGCAATTTACTATAGAATGGGCGAATAGCCGGATAACAAGGTGAGCACACACCTTTCGATGCCGTCGATGATGGTTTCGACAATGGCTCGTCTGCCTTCTTGCGAGAGGAGGTAGGCGAGATCTTTTTTGTTGTCCATGAAGAAGTTTTCGATGAGGATGGCCAGGCAGAGGGTGTGGCGGAGGATGTAGAAGTTTTCTTGTCCATTATACCTTATACCCCATACCTTATACCCCGTGATACAAAAATCCGGTCAAAATACGAAAAAACCGCAACAGAAGCACTTCTATTGCGGTTTCGTCGTGGTGTCACCGGGAATCGAACCAGGGACACAAGGATTTTCAGTCCTTTGCTCTACCAACTGAGCTATGACACCAGTTTTGTTCTGAAGAACTACCCTTCCTTTCGTTTGGGATTGCAAAGGTAGGCATTTTTTCTTTATCTGCAAATTTTTCTTCACATTTTTTCGAAAAAAGGATGAAGATCATTGTTGTTTGCGCGGAATGACGAATGATTTTGTATCTTCGCGTTCCTATGCATGGGGTCAATTACATATCCGTCATTCTTCCGCTCAGACTTGAGTGGGAGCCTTGCTATAGGGTATCTCTCGATACCGATGTGCAGATCGGCGACAGAGTCAAGGTGAAGTTTGCAAACCGGCTTTACAGCGGGGTCGTCAGCGCGACGGGAATCATTCCCGAGACTTCTCCTGAAAAGATCAGGACCATCGAATTTGTGGAAACGGGTATCGCAAGAGTCCTGCCGGAAGAGATTGCGCTTTGGAGAAGCGTCGCGGAATATTATCTCGCAACTGTCGGCGAAGTATATAAAGCGGCATATCCATACGGCAAGATAGACCTCGAAGAAGCTAAGGCCGCATCGCGGAAAAGAGCAGAAGACAGGAAAGCTAAGGCACTTGCAAGGCTTGAATCCAAGATATTAAGAATGGAGGCAAGGCTCGGCAGGAAAAAGGAACTCGCAGAAAAGGCAAGAAAGGAGGAGAAGCGCATCTCATATATTATGGAAGCGGAAGATCTCGAAGCTAAAATCCTTGAAGTAAGGAAGGAGGCTGAACAGCTCGCATCTGCGCCCGCCCCGGAGGAAGATGCATGGAATACACTGCCTGCAGGGAAGCCGATAGACTTTTCTCCAGCCCAGAGAGATGCCGTAGAGCATATAAAGGATGCTTTTGCAGAAGGAAAGCCGGTCATGCTTCACGGTGTGACAGGATCCGGAAAGACGGAAGTATATATGCATCTGGCACAGGAAGCCATACTTTCCGGAGGGAATGTGCTCTATCTCGTTCCTGAGATTGCGCTGAGCAGACAGCTCGAGGACAGGCTGGCAGACACCTTTGGCGAAAGGCTTCTCGTGTTCCATTCCGGAGAATCATCCGCAAACAGGATATGTACGGCTGAGAAGGTCAGGAACTGCAGCGGCTATATTGTACTGGGTACGCGGTCTTCCCTTTTTCTCCCACATCATGACCTCGGTCTGATAATCGTCGATGAAGAGCACGACAGCTCATATAAGCAGGACTCCCCTGCCCCGCGATACAACGGACGGGACACAGCACTGATGCTGAGTCAGATACACCCTTCATGCAATGTCATACTCGGCTCGGCGACTCCTTCACTCGAAGAACTTTATAACTGCCGGACAGGACGCCATAGGATAGTGACTCTAAAGGAAAGGTTCCACGGCAGCGAAGATTCGCAGATAGAGATAATCGACACCAAAGCGGAAAGACGCAAGAACGGGATGGTCGGCAATTTCTCGCGACGGCTCATCAGTCACATAGAAAGAACTGTCGCCGAGGGAGGACAAGTACTCATACTGCGGTCACGCCGCGCGTGGTCTCCCGTACTACAATGCGTGCAGTGCGGCGAAATCCCTAAATGCCCTCACTGCAATGTGAGTCTGAGCCTGCATAAGTCCGGCATGGTCAGATGTCATTATTGTGGATTCCAGGCCACATATACAGGGTATTGCAAGAGCTGCGGCGGCCCGCTGAAGCCTCTTGGCGCCGGCACTCAGAAGATAGAGGAAGAGACGGCCGAGCTCTTCCCACACGCAAGAATAGCCCGCCTTGACAGTGATACCGCCCAGAACCGAGGATTCGAGAAAAAGGTCATCCGGGATTTCTGCAACGGTGACATAGGCATCCTTATCGGCACCCAGATGATCAGCAAGGGATTCGATTTCGGCAATCTGAGTCTCGTTGCGGTGATTGCGGCTGATTCCCTTGTCGGCATGCAGGATTTCCGCGCCGATGAGCGTGCTCATCAGCTGCTTCAGCAGCTGCGCGGCCGTTGCGGCCGACGGGCGCGGCGCGGACTGTTCGTACTGCAGACATCACGTCCAGAACACCCTGTATATCAAAATCTTGCCACTAAAATAGAAGAATTTGACAGCGGACTGCTCGCAGAAAGAAAAGACTTCAGTTTCCCACCATACACGAGAATCGTGGAAATCACGCTAAAAGACCGTGACGAAGACCGGGTTGAAAGAATGGCATTCTCTCTCGCGGCAAGGCTGAGGGCAGCACGCCCCGCTTCGGAAGGACTGCTGAATGATCCTGTAACAGGTCCATATACTCCTGCCGTTGACAGGATAGCTGACATGCATATCCGGAGCATGAGGATAAGCCTCAAGAAAAACAGGCAGCTTTCGTCAGAGAAAGCCGCCCTTAAAGATATTGTATGCCGATTCGAGAAGTCAGAGAAATACGAAGGACATATTACTATCAATGTGGATCCGTCATGACCTGCGGTGTCCTGAAACAACATTTAGCTGACCTTCAAGAACTTCCATAGAAACAGGAGCACGACCGACCACTTCACCGTCAACCTCCGCCGGCTCCGCATCGGCTTCCTTTGCCGGAATCACCGTCACCTTACGGCAACGTGCCTGGGTCAGCACATCCACCTTATGGAAAGTCCCGGTAAAAAGTTTAGGAACTTCCTTCGCGATGGTCATCAGAGGAATATCCGGAATGACAGTCACATCTATAAGTCCGTCATCAGGCACGGCTAAAGAAGTCTGCCTCATTCCTCCTCCCGAATATCTGCCTGTACCGAAGGCTATTGACAGATAAGGGCCGTCGAATACTTCTACCCCATCACAGACGATGGATGCACGCACAGGCACACGATGCTTTATACAATAGAGCAATGCACTGATGTACAGCTTCCTGCCCCTCTTACCCTGCTCTTTCTTCCTGTTCACAATCTCGCATACGCGGGCATCAAGTCCCACCCCTGCGATATTAGCCATGTATGACACATTGACGGGTTCGGCATCCATATCGGAAAAATCATGGACACAGACCTTTACCACATCCTGACGTCCTGTTACTTCTTCAGCAATCAGCTGAACCGCCGTCCTTATGTCCCGAGGAATACCGAATGACTTTACCCAGTCGTTTCCTGAGCCTACCGGTATCACAGAAAGGACAAAATCCGAAAAAGAAACACCTTCCGTGGATTCCACATATTCAGCTATACCGTTCAGAACATCATGAATGGTACCGTCACCGCCGACTGCAATGAATTTCCTGTAGCCTTCCGACGCCGACTTCCGGCTGAGCTCCGTCGCGTTAAGCGCCCCACCTGTAAACCTTGCCTTATAGGCCACTCCCGCATTCTCAAGCATCACTGCAGCTTTCTTCCAGACCGAGCCAGCCTTTTTCGATGCGGCAAAGACATTCACCACAGCCATCCATTTTCCGACATTTCCCATATCTATACAAATTACTTGATTGCCTCCGTTGCGAATAACAACAATTTATCAACAAATGTAGTAAATAAAGGAATCGAATAAAATTATTTTTGTACTTTTGCAGAATATGTCCTAATAAAATTTGATTATGGGAAAAGTAATAGCAATAGCCAATCAGAAAGGCGGTGTAGGAAAGACGACCACCGCCATAAATCTTGCAGCCTCGCTGGCCGTGCTTGAGAAGAAGGTGCTCATCATTGACGCCGACCCTCAGGCCAATACGACCTCAGGACTCAACTTTTCTCCGGACAATGACCAGAAGAGGACGCTTTACGAGGTTATGATCGGAAAGATCGACATCAGCGACACACTAATCCAGACCGAAATAGCCGGCCTGCACATGATTCCGTCGCACATCAACCTTGTAGGAGCTGAAATCGAGATGCTCGAGAGCGACAACAGGGAATCTGTCCTGAAGAACGCCCTCGCCCCAATCAGAGACAATTACGACTACATCATCATAGACTGCTCTCCGTCACTCGGCCTCATAACCGTCAACTCGCTCACAGCAGCGGATTCGGTGATGATACCGGTACAGCCGGAGTTCTTCGCCCTCGAAGGTCTCGGAAAACTTCTCCAGACTGTCAGGCTCGTACAGGGAAGGCCGAACCCGTCCCTTACCATCGAAGGATTCGTAGTGACAATGTTCGACGGAAGGACAAAAGTGCATAACCAGGTGCTCGGCGAGCTGCGCGAGCATTTCGGGAACATGGTATTTGAGACCATAATCCAGAGGAACATACGTCTGAGCGAGGCACCGTCACACGGAAAGCCTATCATTCTGTATGATGTGATCTGCAACGGTACGACCAATTATCTCAACCTTGCAAAGGAAGTACTCGAAAAGAACAGCTAAAATCACTGAAAGATGAGCAGACAGCAGAGAGGATTAGGAAAGGGACTCGGTGCGCTTCTCGGAGGAGATGCCGACCTGAGCCAGATCAGAAAGCCGGTAGGCTATGTCAATAAGGAAGTCGTGAGCGTCGAGCAGCCCCGGCAGGGCGGCACGGCGGACATCATGCGTATTCCGGTTGACATGATTGAGCCTAATCCGTTCCAGCCGCGGATGAACTTCGACCAGGAGGCTCTTGAAGAGCTTGCGGACTCCATAAGGACACTCGGCCTCATTCAGCCTATCACCGTTCGTAGGAAGGCAGACGGAAGATACCAGATAATCAGCGGAGAACGACGTTTCAGGGCTGGACGCCTTGCCGGACTCGAAATGATGCCGGCCTACATCAGGGATGCCAATGACCAGGGCATGCTCGAGATGGCCATCGTCGAGAACATCCAGAGGGAGAACCTCGACCCTATAGAGGTAGCGATGAGCTACCAGCGTCTTATCGAGGAGTGCAGCCTCACTCAGGAGCAGATGGCCGTCAGGGTAGGAAAGAAGCGTGCTTCCGTGACCAATTATCTCAGGCTCCTCAAGCTGCCTGCAAAGATACAGCACGACCTCAAGGTAGGACTTCTAAGCGTCGGTCATGCAAAGGTACTTCTCGGAGTGGAGGATCAGGCCCTGCAGGAACACCTCTGCGACGTGGTGATCAAGGAAGACCTTTCCGTACGTCACCTGGAAGAGAAGATCAAGAAGATGTCGGAACCAAAGAAGAAAGCCGAAGAGACTGCCGGTCAGGAACTTCCCGACGAATATTTCAAGGTTCTGGAAATCGTAGGCAAATATTTTGAAAACAACATAAGCCTCAAACGCAGCAACGGAGGAAAAGGGTCGATGACGATCCACTTCAGTTCTGACGACGAGGTCAGAAGATTCCTCAAGGCGCTTGAGGAATCAAAATTCTGATCCGCTTTAAAATGCATAAGAGACTATTTAAATATATACTGACAACGTTCATCTGCCTGACATGCTTCGCCACAATCGGCAAAGCCCAGTTCAAGGAAGAAGCCTTTTCGCAGACATATAACGACCAGACTGATTCCACCGCCACGGCAGACACCACAGACAAGGTATTCTCGTTCAAGGACTGGGCGGGCGGCATGGCGCATAAACATCCCATCCAGATAGGTACAATGTTCGCCGGATCCGTAATCATGCCCGGAACAGCACAGATATATAACAAAGACTATTGGAAACTGCCTGTCATATACGGAGGAATCGGTGCGTTGGCAGGAACAGGAGGTTATTATCTGCATAAATTCAACAAGTCGAAGAAGGCACTCGAGAAATTCCAGACAGAAAAGCTCGCATACGAAAATGAGTTCGGCATGGAATACCCATATCAGGCACCGCTTCTCGACACCAGATCCAAGACTACAGGTACATGGCTGATGGTAGGAGCCGGATTGGTCTATTGGGGTTCGCTGCTCGACGGAGTCGTATGCTTTGAAAGCGACAAGGAGCCTCTTCCCGGAAGAGCCACACTATATTCTGCACTCCTTCCCGGACTCGGACAGATATACAACGGAGAACTCTTCAAGGTACCAATCTATTGGGGATGCCTCATGGGATCGGTCTATTTCCTTACAAACAACAACACCAACTATCACAGATTCAAGAGAATACACAACGAAGCGTCACAGCCTGACAGCAGCAGTCCCATCTCTGCCGAGACGGCAAAATACTATAGGGACGTCTATAGACGGTACAGAGACTATTCGATTGTAGCGACGGCGCTCTTCTACTTCCTTCAGGTACTGGATGCGAATGTCTTTGCATATATGCATGACTTCGAGGTCACGGATGACCTGACTATGAATCTTGAACCCGCGGTCATCGCTCCGGACAATGCATACGCCATACACAGGACAAGCCCATCGTTCGGGAACACACAGAATGCAATAGGCCTGAAGATAGGATTCCGGTTCTGAAAACCCTTGAAAAGAATATGAACACACAAAAGATAACAACCCTGATCATCGCGGCTGCCATGCTCTCGACGAGTGCCGCAGCCCAGACAAAAAACCAGCTTAAACAGGAAAACTCACAGCTCAAGGCCCGGATCGACTCCCTGAACAAGGAACTGACCAAGACTCGCGCCGAACTGCAATATACAGACAGCCTTGCAAGCGAGCTGATTACCCTGTATGAAGACAGCGAAGTAAAAAACACTTATTCCATCGCTCCGGAAGACTACACTGCAGAAGTGTCGGACAGCCTGCTGAATGTCTGGTATCTTCAGAACCTCATCAGCCAGAGCGAGGAGGATCTCTATGACATGGATTCCGTGAAATTCGAGTCCGATGTGCCTGATTCCGTCTATATCGAAAGGCTCAGGCAGATGAACTCATTCATAACTCTTCCATATAACAGCATCGTAAAGAACCATATCATCAAATATTCCGAGAAGATGCCGAACACCATAGGCAAGATTCTCGGACTGTGCGACTACTACATGCCGTATTTTGATGAAATCTTCAACAAATACGACATGCCTGAGGAGCTCAAGGCAATGGCAGTCATAGAATCTGCCATGAATCCTCTTGCCGTGTCACGCGCAGGCGCAAAAGGAATGTGGCAGTTCATGTATTCCACAGCAAAGATATACGGGCTGCACATAGACTCTTTCGTTGACGAACGTCTCGACCCCTTCAAGGCTGCTGAGGCCGCAGCACAGTATCTTCAGGACTCATACGCCATCTTCGGTGACTGGAACCTCGCCATCGCCTCATACAACTGCGGTGCCGGCAATGTGAACAGAGCGATACGGCGAAGCGGAGGAAGCCGCGCATTCTGGGACATCTATCCTTATCTTCCACGTGAGACAAGAGGATATGTACCGGCATTCGTCGGCGCACTATACACAATGAAATTCTACAAGGAACACGGCATCAAACCGGTAGCTGTAGAACTTCCTGCACCAGTCGATACCTTCGTAATCACAAAGAAGCTTCACCTCAAACAGGTAAGCGAGCTCACCGGGGCTCCCCTTGACGAGCTCAAGAACCTCAATCCTCAGTACAGGCATGAAATCATTCCGGGAGACAGCAGGGAATATATCCTCCGTATCCCATACAGATATACTAACGCCTTCATAGACAACGAGGACTCGCTCTACAGACACAAGGCAGACATATATTTCAACCCTGTGACTCTCAAGAAGATACAGGATGGTGGCGATGGAGAGATGATAACCTATCGCGTCAAGAGCGGAGACTATCTCGGAAGGATTGCAAGCAGATACGGAACCACGGTGGCAAAGATCAAGAGATGGAACAACCTCAAGAGTAACAATATCCGTGTAGGACAGAGACTCATAATATACCGCGGAGGAAATGCACCGGTATCCGCTTCGACATCATCATCATCTTCTTCAAATAGCCAGGCTGCAGTAAGCGGAGGTACCGTTTACGTCGTGAAGAGCGGTGACGCATTATCGACAATTGCCGAGAAATACAAGGTGACCGTGGCACAGCTGAAGAAATGGAACAACCTCACCGGCAACAACATCCGCGTAGGCCAAAAGCTTATTGTAAGCCAACAGGCTGCACCTGCACCGGACAAGACAGAGAAGCCGAATGAACAGACGAAGAGCAGTACTGTCAAGACGAATGATCCGAACATCGGATATACGGAATACATCGTGAAGGATGGGGAATCGCTGTATATCATAGCCAAGAAATATCCAGGAGTAAGCGCACAGAACATCATGGATTTCAACGGCATAGGCTCGAACATCAAGCCAGGGATGAAGATTAAGATCCCTAAACTCTAAAAGGAGAACATACATTGAAGTCTAAGCTCGGCCCTGCCGGGCTTCTTCTTTTCCTCATCCATGAAAGGATACCCGGTATAAGCCGCTCTGGCATAAACCTTTCCCCACCTTGCAAATTTCCACGAAACAACAGCCGAGGCCCAGACTCCCCTACCGTAGAATGCCGGCACGTTGAAGCTTCCCGGCGCATCTCTCTCGTATGAATATATGCGGTCGTCCCAATTGTCAACAATGAATATTCCTGTCTTCAGATATGCTGAGAGAGATGATGTCTTATATCCGCATTCTACATAAGCAAGCCCAGACAATCCTATGCAATACAGCAGATTTGCCCGGGTATTCACGACTACCGGTCCGGAACTGAAAGAAAGATCGGCGCGCAGGTCTGTCCTTGATGTCCGTCCCCAATCCCTGATTCTTTCTTTGGCCCGCAGCTTCAGGACAAACATATCCGTAAGATGTTCCCAGGCCGCTTCAATCTTCATCTGACGGTTATGTTCATCAGCCTTGTCCTTTGGCTGAGGGAAATATGCGGCATCTACAGATATTCCTATAATATCCCTTCTGTCGGCACTGAGGTACTCAGCGGCCATGGTAGCCGAAAATTCATCGGAACATGAGGTCGTACTTCTCTGAGCGCCGCTCCACGCAGAGGAATATGAGGCAGGATATGCCCTGACCATTACGGCTGAACGCCACAGTTCCCCGACAGGGAAAGAGACTCCGGCCAGGGCAGCCGGCACTTTGGCCATCCAGTCAAATGATGATTCTGCAAATACATCTGTTCCTCTGATGCACCAGGCCGCATCAATTGAAGTTTTTCCATCCCCTATCCTGCCGTCAAACGGATTCAAGTTGAAATAATGCGTCATGCCGACCTGACCGGAGCGATGGTTCCATTGCATATTGAAGGCTGGGAGTACAGACATTTCATCAGGTTCGGAAGATATATTGCGGATACCCGGCAAAGCGACAGATGCATTCAGGTCCAGATGCCCGGCACGGACCGAAACTGCTGCCCCTGTCATGGCAAGACCTCCGGTAAAAGAACTGGAACGGGAATATCCGGAAGCCCTGCGCATAAATGTTGACGGGGACGTCAGTCCGCTCATTGACATGCCGTTCCAAAGTGCCAGTCCCTGTCCGAATCTGGCATTATAATCCCCTACGATCAGCCGGACGGGAAGTTTTCGTGCCTCCCACTCCAGCGAACCGGAAAAGGAGTCAGGCATCGATCCTGCAGCCGAAGCTGAGCGCGATGCCGCGACGCCTGCAGATATTCCGCAAGCGCTCTCTACAGAATACCGGAGGCCATAATTCCATTGCATAGGCACGCCTTCCGCGGGTTTTATGCCTGCCCTGACCGCAAGGTCATTCCAGAGGCCGGATCCGGATACCGCGCCAATATTTCCGCCTTCAAGAGAGATGAACGGCTTGATGTTTTCAACAAACGCCTCGCTGAAACCGTCTATTGCCGCCAGTTCTCCGAAAGAAAGCACATCCCCGTGCCTCATCCTGTAATCAGCAAGCGAAGCCGCCTGATAAGCGTTCAGGAGCCCGCCAGCAACAAGTCTTGAGGATGATACATGGTTTACCTTCAGAGGACGCTCCAGCAGAATCATCAGTCTCTCAACCTCATACTCATCCACATCTTCAGGGCTGCCGGCCCCGACGAGACGCATTATCGCGTCCATGTCCGATATATTCTGGGCAGCTGAATGCAGGCAGACAGAAAACATCAGGACAATTAAAAGTTTCATTCGCCACATGACATCAGTCTTTTCCGGCAAAAATATCCCCCAGCTCACATAAAAGTGTTGTTTTACCCAAAAACAACAGCAGATTTTTCTTTTTTTTTATGCTTTTGATTATTTTTGTATGTTTTTACAAGATTTCAGCATGGAAAAAATTACTCTGAAGGACAAGACCTTCAAGACTGCAATCCCTTACGAGAAGATTTCTGCGGCAATCGATGAGGTAGCCGAAAAGATCAACAAGGATTTCGTCGGATGTGACGACGTTCCAGTACTTCTCTGTGTGCTCAACGGCTCCATAATGTTTATGGGCGAGCTTATGAAAAGACTCAAATTCGACTGTCAGATCATCTCGATCAAGCTCACATCCTACGAAGGAACCAGCACGACGGGACGCGTAAAGCAGGCCATGGGACTTACTGCCGACATCACAGGCAGACGAGTGATTGTCATAGAGGACATCGTCGATTCCGGCAACACCATTGTAGAGCTCAAGAAGATACTCGAGGAAAAGGGTGCGGCAGAATCAAGGATCTGCACCATGCTGCTGAAGCCTGATGCCTACAAGAAGGACGTCAGGATCGACTACACGGCCCTTGAAATTCCGAATGACTTCATTGTCGGATTCGGTCTCGATTATGATGAAATCGGAAGGAATTACAAGGACATCTATGTCCTTGACGAATAGAAAACCAAAACCACAAAAATGAAATATTACATTCTCTTTGGCCCTCCGGGTGCAGGAAAAGGCACTCAGGCCACAGCAATGGTTGAAAAATACAACCTACACCACATTTCTACCGGAGCGCTTCTCCGCAAGGAGATTGCTGCAGGTTCAGCACTCGGACTCCAGGCAAAAGCCCTGATCGAGCAAGGATGTCTTGTTCCGGATGAAGTGGTAGAGGGTATGATAGAAAACGAATTCAATACGGTGACCGGAGTTGACGGATTCCTTCTTGACGGATTCCCACGCACGCTGCCTCAGGCTGAAGCTCTCGATGCCATTCTTGCCAAGACTTCAGATGAAGTCACCGCTACCGTTTCCATCATGATCCCCGATTCCATGATTATGGAACGTATCAAAGGAAGGGCTTTGAAGGAAGGACGCGCCGACGATGCAAGCGAAGATGTAATCAACAACAGGATAACCACTTACCATAACCAGACCGAGCCTCTGATCGGTTTTTACGAAAAGGTCGGGAAATACCATGAAATAGACGGTACAGGCACAATAGAAGAAGTACAGCAGCGCATATTCGCTGTCATGGACAGATTCTGAAACCGGAAGATAATCGAGTAAAGAGCCGGCTGCATGATCGATTGCAGCCGGCTTTGTCGTTATATCACATTCTGTCTGCCGATGATGCCCCGCTCACTTCCACCTCACTTCTGCAGTCTCCGCTATAAGATATATGCGAGGCTCCAGAAGCGGTTCCTGTGAGTTCTTCCGAGCAATGAAGATATGCACCGCTGGCTCCGGAAAGAGTTACAGAGGCTTTGACGGCCGAGACGTATGCGTTCTTTGACGATATATGGGAAGCTCCCGATCCCACCACTTCATAGACCGGCGCCGTTCCGCTGATGTCGGCTTTGGAAGCACCGGAAGCAACTACCTTGAGATTCCGGGTATCGACACATGCCCTGATTCCTGATGCTCCGCTCAGGGATATGTGGAAATCCTCGGATACGAGAGTCTCCGCTGCGGTAAAATTACTTGCTCCTGATACAGAGATGCTTTTCAGAGCAGTGCTCGCCGGAAGAATGATGCTTATACGTCCCCCGTTGAATACCGGCGCATCGTCATCAATACCGATCTTCAATTTTCCGTTCCTGACCCCAAATTCAAAATATTCCATGACAAGGCTGTCCGCCGTCACCGTCATGACCGACGCCTCGGAAGAATAGTCAACATTGACCGCGTATGAGATCATGAGCTCTGTATAGTCATCAGGAATCTCGAAGGTTCTTGTAACTTCAACATCAGAAAGTGGCTTGATCGTCACTGCGCAGCTGCATGCCATTGCCACGGCTGCAATAAATGTCATGATTCTTTTCATATTATGTCCGTTTTAACGATGCAAATTTATAATCAGACGCAATCATTACCAAAAATATTACATAAAATTTGCATATATTTGCAGCCGTTAATTTTAAGAAACTGTTTAAAATTTTATCATTTGAAATATTATGCCGAAAAGGCGCATAATAGACAAATAGATTTATTCAGTTTCAACAATTAATGATTTTTCGGAGAAAAATTTAAACAGTTTCTAAGAGACTTATGGCGGATTCGAATTTCATAGACTATGTAAAGATATATTGCCGTTCAGGCAATGGAGGCGCGGGTTCCACCCACATGAGAAGAGAAAAGTATGTGCCGAAGGGTGGTCCTGACGGAGGTGACGGAGGCCGGGGAGGCCATATCATCTTGAGAGCCAATCCGCAGTTCTGGACGCTCATCCACCTCAAGTACCGCAAGCATATCATGGCGGAACACGGAGGAGCCGGCAGCGGACAGCTTCAAAAGGGCAGGAACGGAGCGGACATCTATCTTGACGTCCCGCTCGGAACGGTGGCCAAGGATGCCGAGACAGGTGAGATCCTCTTCGAGCTCGTGGAGCCGCATGAGGAAAAGATACTCGTGAAAGGCGGCCGAGGCGGTCTCGGAAACAATAATTTCAAGACTGCCACAAACCAGACTCCACGCTACTCCCAGCCTGGCGAACCGTTTGAGGAAGGATGGTTCATCCTTGAGCTTAAGCTCCTTGCGGACGTCGGTCTCGTCGGTTTTCCGAATGCCGGAAAATCGACTCTTCTGTCAACCGTATCCGCAGCAAGACCAAAGATCGCCGACTACCCTTTCACCACACTTGAACCGAATCTCGGCATAGTGAGCTATTATGACGACAAGTCATTTGTAATGGCCGATATTCCGGGCATTATCGAAGGTGCGCACGAAGGAAAAGGCATTGGCATGCGTTTCCTCAGGCACATAGAACGTAATTCAATACTGCTTTTCATGGTAGCCGCCGATCAGGACGACATCAGAGAGGGATATGAAGTGCTTCTGAACGAACTCCGCGAGTACAATCCGGAACTTCTCGTCAAGGACAGGGTGCTCGCCATAACAAAGTCCGACATGCTTGACGGACAGCTCAAGGAAGAAATCGAAGCCCAGCTACCGACTGACATCCCGCATGTATTCATATCTTCATTCACTCAGGAAGGTATAAAGGAACTCAAGGATATGCTCTGGGAAGCTCTGCAGAAAGAGATGGAACCGGCAGAATCAGAAACAGTGCTCTTTCCGGGAGACAGCAATGAAATCATATTATGATCTGGAGCGAGATTCATCAATTCGACCAGCAGCTGACCCTGGCCATCAACAGCTGGCATTCGACGCTCACAGACCCGGTCTGGGCGTTTTTCTCAAAGATACCGGTTTGGATTCCGATGTATGTCGCTATCGTCGCGCTTCTGATATGGCGTCTCGGTTGGAAGAAGGGTCTGATAATGACGCTTGCAGCCGCTGCAACATTCGGATTCTGCGACCAGTTCTCCAATCTGATCAAGGATCTCGTATGTCGTACAAGACCTCTGCATGATGACTTCATGCTAAGCAACGGCCTGCACATCCTCGAACAGGGAGGACGCAGCTTCAGTTTCTTCTCAGCCCATGCAGCAAACGCCTTCGGCCTGGCAGTCAGCACATTGACGGGACTGAAGATTGATAAGGAATGGTTTCCTGAAAAAGGAAAGGCCAATATCTGTGGCAGATTATATGCGATATGGATGTTGTTCTGGGCTGTCATGGTGTCCTTGAGCAGGGTATTTGTCGGACGCCATTATCTTGGCGACGTCATTGTCGGAGCCATTACAGGTGCCCTTGCCGGCTTTGCTTTCGCTTCCCTTGCCCGGCTTGTCATCCGCAGATATTTTGCATGACGTATCTCCCGCCTATTGCATAATTCATATATAGGTATTATCTTTGTATTTATAATTATTAAAAATACGAAATTATGAAGATCAAAGATATTATCGCACGCGAGATTCTTGATTCCCGCGGAACCCCTACAGTTGAAGCTGAAGTTATCCTCGAATCAGGCCACAGAGGCCGTGCATCGGTACCATCCGGTGCATCGACCGGCGAGAATGAGGCAATAGAAATGAGAGACGGAGACCCCGACAGATATTTCGGCAAAGGAGTCCTCAAAGCCGTTGCCAATATAAATGAGAAGATAGCTCCAGCACTCAAAGGAATGAGTGTATTCGAGCAGATGGCCATAGACCGGAAGATGACAGGCCTCGACGGCACGGGCAACAAGTCTGGATTGGGAGCCAATGCTATTCTTGCGGTTTCACTCGCAACGGCAAAGGCCGCATCGGAATATCTCGGCACACCGTTATACCATTATTTAGGCACGCCAAATTCCAATGTGATGCCTGTACCTATGATGAATATCATAAACGGAGGCTCACACAGTTCCTCCCCTATCGCTTTCCAGGAATTCATGATCAGACCTATAGGAGCATCATCTTTCAGCGAAGGTCTGAGAATGGGAGCCGAAGTATTCCATAGCCTTAAGAAGGTGCTGAAAGACAAGGGATACAGCACGGCAGTGGGAGACGAAGGAGGCTTTGCTCCGCCATTGGCCGGTATTGAAGAAGCCATCGAACTGATAATCAAGGCCATCGGGCAGGCCGGATATGTTCCTGGAAAAGATGTCACTCTCGCGCTCGATTGCGCAAGCTCGGAATTTTATGAGGACGGCATATATGACTATACCGTATTTGAAGGAGAGAAGGGCAGAAAACTGGGCAGAGAGGAACAAGTGAACTATCTTAAAGAATTGGTAATGAGGTACCCGATCGATTCGATTGAGGACGGAATGGCAGAAAATGACTGGGAAGGATGGGCTCTCCTGACGTCGGCACTCGGAGACAGGTGCCAGCTTGTCGGTGACGATCTGTTCGTGACAAACATCGATTATCTGGCAAAAGGCATAAGATCCGGCTGCGCAAACGCCATCCTCATCAAGCTGAACCAGATAGGAACCCTTACTGAAACTCTTGAGGCAATCGCCATGGCACAGAGGCACGGCTACCACGCGATCGTATCACACAGATCAGGCGAGACGGAAGATACATTCATCGCGGACCTCTCAGTTGCCACAAACTGCGGTCAGATAAAGACAGGCTCTCTCAGCCGCTCGGAACGTACGGCCAAATATAACCGTCTCCTCCGTATAGAGGAAGCACTCTCAGGCTATTCCGTATATGGCCTGCTGAATGACCTCCTTACAGAATAGCATATACATACCGATACTGACCCGGATACTCTGAAACGAATCCGGGTCTTTTCATGAAAAGTGCCCATACACCGTTACGGGGTCTGGGAAGATATTCCGATTTAATCATCATATCATCGGATTTCATGGGAATCTATTGTGCAAAATTCACACTATTTTGTAATTTTGCAGAATATGGACGTGATAGAGAACATAAATATTCTTGACAAGAGCACCATACTCACAGGAATATGCTTTCCATACAAGGTGAGCAAGGTCACTCAAGTGCTTGTCAAGGAAGGGGAAATCTCATGCATCGTTGATTTTTATGCATATACGGTCAAGGCCCCCGCTATGGCCCTCTTCCATCCCGGCCAGGTCATAGAATCGTTCGAGACATCTCCGGAGTGCGACCTCATAGGCATAGCCTTCCCATCTTCATTCACGAATTCCCTCAATCTGCCTGTGAGCTTTCAGGAAAAGCTGATGCTGAGGTCCAACCATTTCTATGAATTGAACAGCGAGACACTTCACTCCTTCATCATGTGCTACGACCTTGTCTCAAGGATTCTGAAGCAGGAGAATCATCCTTACAAGGAAGATGTAATCAGGCATCTTTTCGCTGCATATTACTATGGCATCGGATACTATCTTCACAATTCGAAGAATCAGACATCCGTAATGACAGTCCAGCAGGAAATATGCGAAAGATTCATAGGACTTGTATCCAGACATTTCAAGGAGAATCGGGAAATAGCATTCTATGCCGACAAGCTATGCATCACAAAGAAATATCTTTCGGCTCTTCTGAAGCAGGAGACAGGAATGACCGCATTGGAATGGATTGAGAAATATGTCGTTCTTCATGCAAAAGCCTGCCTGTCATCAACTTCAATGACCATTCAGGAAATCAGTGACGAACTCGACTTCCCATCGCAATCCGTATTCGGAAAATATTTCAAAAGGGTCGAAGGCATGTCTCCGAAAGCCTATAGAAAGTCACTTGAAAAGACTATCTGATTTCCGCGACCTGCGTCTTGACCGATGACTCGACAAGCCTTCTCCCATCCCATTCCGTAAGCATATACGGATGTCTCAGATGCAGATATTCTTCCATCAGTGCCTTGGAAAACTCAGTAATGACCGGGTCTGTAACTCTTTCATCATCATATAGGATCACAATATCCTTCTTGTGGTACTGGACGCACACCGGATTGGTCCTGCTGCCTATGAAAAGCCTTTTGCGCTGCGGATTTCTGTGAAAGGGAGGCGGCGTGGCCAATACGTTGACGGCAAGGAAGGGGTATCTCATATAAGCCTTCTTCAGCCCGAACATCAGACATAGATGGTGGAGTTCCTCGAATGTATTTATATCAATGGATTTCATAGGTGTCATTTCGTTTTTGACGGATCTTAACGACTTCATAAGATTCTTTCCGATCTCATTCTGAAGGTCGATTGAACAGTCAAAGATAATCCATCGCGAGTAGATTTGCAAGAGAGACCATGAAGAAATTATGGGCTCATCAAGTGTCCTGAGGCATTACGATGCAGAATCGGCACCTTATATGACATAAAGCCGATCGCTTTTCAATTATAATCACTATATTCGCGGAAGGGAGATGCCCGATCCCTCGGTCCGGTCCAAAGGCAGGCGGGTCGGGCATAGCTGGATGACCGGTCGGAGCCGGTCATGACGAACGAGCTGGAAACAGGTATAAAACGGACGGAATGAGAAGATCTATTTTGAGAATATTTACTGCGGTTGTGGCGGCAATCTGCATATTTTCCTGCAATGATGCAGGAAACGCAGAGGTCAACAGGCTTCTGGAAGATGTGGAGGACTATATGTGGGATAAGCCTGACAGTGCTTTGCAGACTGTGACCGGCATTGATGAATCAGATCTTACAACCAAGGAACTTAAGGCGAAACATAATCTCTTTAAGTGGTACCTGACCCTGAAAGCGACCGATGAGATCCCTGACGACAATCTTTTACTAAGTGCATATGACTACTTCATATCCAAAGGACCGTCATTGGAGAGATTCCTTTCTTATTTCTTCAAAGGTATAGACTTCATGATTTCGAAAGATTATGAGAGTGCCATGAAGGAATTGGTCAAAGCAGAAGAAGATTCTGGATACGCACCGACACATTTGCAGGGAATATTACATTCGTATAAGGCGGTCATTCATAAGAGTTACTATGATTACCCGGCGACTATCTCCGAGAACAGTCTTGCTGCCGGGAAATTCCTTGAAGCCGGAAGCATGAGACATTATATGGTAATGATAGAGGATATTGCAGACTGCCATATCATGAACAATGATATTTCAAATGCTTCGAAGTACATAGAGACAGGTGAAAAGTATATTGAATACGGAAATCCTATGGATATACACAGCTTTAACATAAGCAAGGCCAAGGTGATCTCGCGACGTGACGGAGAAGATGCCTGTGCGGATTTTCTTGACGAATATCTTGAAGAGAATACTGAGGCAAGCTGGTTCTTCTGGAGGATAATGGCGCACATGTACAACAGTGCCGGCAGATATGACAAAGCGTTGGCGTGCATTGAAAAGGAGGCTCAGTATAATGAGATAAGTCATGACCCTGACTATTATGCTGTATTGGCGATGATCAAAGCTTCCCTCAAGGATTATAAGGGTTCAACTGAAGCATACGAAAGAGCAATGCACCTTGATGATTCTCTCGAAATCATCAAGCTTCATAGCGACACACAGTTCATTGAAGAAAGGCATGACAATGAAGTGTCACGGATTCGGGCGCAGAATACCAGGAACACATTGGTGCTCATCATAATTATCGCATTGATGACTGCCGGCATCATCATCCGGCAGATCCGCAGACAGCTCCAGATCAGAACTGCCGAGAAGAAACAGCTGGAAGTCGAGAAGCAGAAATACCAGGCGATGTATTCAGAGGTTGTAAATGAACGGGACACTTTGACAAAGATGATTGAGGAGAATACCGTCAATGAGGATACTAAGGTCATCATTGAAAGAAGGCTTGAACTGCTGAACAAGGTCATCGTATCATATATCACCGACACATCAGCCGCGAACAGGAAAGCGAATGAAGAACTGGAGGCATTGGTATCAGACAGAGATTCATTCATAACCTCGACCCGCATGACCCTCGAGTCATCTCACTATGAGTTCTTCAGATACCTCCGTGAAAAGGGATTGAACGATTGGGAAATCAATTATTGCTGCCTCTACCTGATAGGACTCAAAGGAAAGGACATCGGAGAGTACATCAACCTTAAAAGACATTATACATACGGAAGCGTCATCAGACAGAAACTCGGACTGACAGAAAATGACACCAACCTGAGCCTGTATCTGAAAAAACTTATGGTAAATATGACGGCGTGAAACTTTGGGATATTGCCGTTAAAGTACGAAAACCGCATAAGGCTGAATATCAAGACATTGCATAACAGAATTTACAATCCGTCTTTATATGTGTAAAACTTTTTCCTGTTAACTTTGCATTGACAGAACGAATAAAATCATGATAGCAGCAATCATCGGTACAACGCTCGGCCTTTCATTAGCGGCCTGGCTCATCCATTAACAGACAGACACATTCAAATATGAAGAGACTTTTACTGAAATCACTCAGAGACGCTGCCATTTTCTTTGTCGGTATGGCATTACTCGATTATCTGATTCTGGACAGATTCGAGATATATTGGGGAAGAATCGTATTGACTGCCGGAATTTTCGTTTTCTTTTTCACTCAGAGAATGATCAGGCAGAAGAACATTGAGAAGGCTGGCAGATATAATCTGGTGGTAGCGGCGGATTGTACCGACAAGGCAAGTGCAGAGGCAATCTGCAATATGCTTGAGACAAACGGCATCAAGGCAATGGTTGTCGAGAAAAACAGTCCCATCTATATTGAAAACGCCAGTCTGATCGCTCCTGTACAAGTACAGGTGTGCAAGAATGATCTGGAGATTGCAGTTAAACTTATAAACGAATAATGATATGAAACGAACACTTTTAACAATAATCACTTTCATCATAGGCGGCCTTTCAATATGTTTCGGTCAGCAGTTCCCAAAACTGCATGATGAGGACATTGAAGCATCAAAGAAATATCAGAACGGCAACATATTCCAGAAGGATCTTCTTCTGTATGTGGATATGCTCGGAAAGACTCATCCCTATTATGCCGATGCGAAAAAGCATGCACGGCTGAACAAAGGAATCAGAAGATGGTATAAGGAATGCGGCGGTTTTTCTGACACACTTCAGTTTGCTGCTTTTCTCCAGACTTTGACCGCTCCCCTGAATGATGGTCACACTATAGTGCGCTACTGGGATACATTTGAGAAAGTATTCCCATTCGGAGTCATCATTGATGGCAACTCCCCTGCCATCATCAATCTGACTTCGAAGGACATGAACGGCAGTCTTGGCAAGAGTGTAAAGAGCATTAACGGAAAGACTGTCCCGGAGATTCTCAGACTTGCAAGGCCATATGTAAGTGCAGACAACTGGCTGAATTATGAAGATCTGGTAGCCCAGTTCTTTTCATTTGCCGATTTCTGGAAAGTGCTCGGAATGAGCAACGAGATGTTGCACATTGTAACTGATGACGGTTTGGAGATGGATATTCCGGCTGTGTCAAGATCGGAGGTTCAACTTGCGAAGCTGGAAGAAAAGGTATCTGACAAGTTTACCGCTATACGCAGAGTGCTGTTTGAATATGAGATACTTGAGAAAGAGAGCATCTGCTATCTTCAGTTCAATCAGTTTGCGGACAGGATGACACACCCTAACCATCCTGAATTGCCGAGATTCGACTTTGTTCTGCTGGACATGATGAAAGAGATTGAAGATAAGAAGATTGAGACTCTTGTCATTGACCTGCAGTATAATGGTGGCGGCAACAGCGCATTGGGACAGCTTCTGATGTCCTGGCTCCATCCTTTCAACAAGACGAACTGGACCGATGTCGATGTCAGAATCTCAGACCTTCTTTGCGAACATTATCCGTCATATAGTAAGTACACTATAGATGGTAAGACGTTGGAGACGGGTAAAGTATATGATATGTTTTCATTCGACCAGACCAGACCAAATATGGATTATGAAGTTCCTGAGGATTTTGTGCAGGACACTTCCAGCTATGTAGTAAATCTTGATGTCGATAGAATCTTCAAAGGCAACGTAATCTTTATCGAGAGCCGAGGTTCATTGAGCAGTTCTGAGATGCTCTTGACCACAGCAAGAGACAACGGTGTAGGAATCATAATCGGAGAGACTTCAGGTGCCAATCCATGCAATTACGGCGACATCCTGTATTCTATTCTTCCTAACACATCGACTTTGGTAGGAACAAGCTGCAAATACTTCACAAGAGTCAATAAGGCTCTTCTGGGCGATGAATACCTTGTACCTGATGTGATCATTGATCTGGATGACCCCGAGAAAGATCTTGTGTGGGAATGGATTCTGAAGAATTATGGAAAACGACATTAAAATCATTGATATGAAAGAAACTATTTCAAAAATCCTGTACAGTAAGACCGCGTTCACATTCTTTTGTGGCTTCACAGTAGCGATGATTGGATTCATCCTATATTATGCAATCACTGGTGATTGGTCTGGATATTCTCTGCTTGACAATTTACCTGTATATTGTATGTTGGCAGTCTATTTCCTTGAGTTCTGGAAGTATCACAAAACAGGCAACGCATCTACAATCTTGATGATTGCTCAGTTGTGCTGCTGGATAATTACAGCATATAACATCTTTGCATAATTGAAGAATATCTGTATTACAGTAATGGCCTGCCACATTATGATTTCACTTTTGACGGGAATCCTCACTTATACACGGAACTGTCTTACGATAACTTTGATGAAAATGGAAATCCTTTAGTCATAAGCATATCCACTCCTAATGGAGACCTAACTATAACCAGACAGATTGAGTACTATAAATAATACCTTAAGTTTCGCAAGTGAATTTTAGTCCGTCAGGCGGCGACCGCCAGCTTGTCAAAGGCTACCTTCACGGCTTTGATTTGTTTATCGTTTGATATTACTTGTTCAGTCAGAGCCATGGTGTCACAGTTGAGTGCCTCGGCA
>JAFUQW010000124.1 GCA_017472115.1 Bacteroidales bacterium
CTCTATGGGACCTACTACAGCAGGCCGTATGGACTCATACGTCGATCTCTTCCAGAGCCACGGCGGCAGCATGATCATGCTTGCAAAGGGTAACAGAAGCCAGCAGGTTACAGATGCTTGCCAGAAGTACGGCGGATTCTATCTCGGCTCGATCGGAGGTCCTGCAGCGATCCTTGCGCAGAACAACATCAAGAGAATCGAGTGCGTTGAATACCCTGAACTCGGAATGGAGGCTATCTGGAAGATCCATGTGGAAGACTTCCCTGCATTCATCCTCGTTGACGACAAGGGCAACGACTTCTTCAAGAAGCTCGGACTGTAAAACAGATTATTAAGGCTCTCAAAACTGAGAGCCTTTTTTGTATAAATAAAAAAAATAGTATCTTTGCAGACGGAATTGAGATATTGTGTAATGGTAGCACTACAGATTTTGGTTCTGTCTGTCCAGGTTCGAATCCTGGTATCTCAACCAAAGCAATAAGCCAGCCTTCGGGCTGGCTTTATAACTGATACAGACCATTTGAAAGCTTGCTTTCAGAATGGTCTGTATCTGTCAGCTTGACTTTTTGTTCATGAAAAGCCTGGCTTTTATGGATATTTTCTGTGGAGAAACAATCATTATCAGACCAAGCTTCCCTTAGAACAGACCGTAAACAAGATTCCAGACAAGGAAACGTGCGAATTTGCCGATCAACAGCAGAACCATTGTCCATCCCGGTCTTGTCTTGTAGAATCCCAGAGCTATGGCGATGACATCACCTATGAACGGAATCCATGCAGTCAGGGCGAGCCATACTCCCCAGCGGTCGATCTTCTCTTTCTGTTTCTGCAGGGTCTCGGGCTTGACCTTGAACCATTTCTCGATCCATTCCCACTTTCCCAACCATCCTATCCAATAGGTCAGTACGCTTCCGAGCCAGTTGCCAAGGGTGCCGACAAGAAGGCAGCCAAGAGGATTCCCTGTGGCGGCAAGAACAGCCATATACAGCACATCCGAACTGAACGGAAAAATAGTCGCTGCCAGAAATGTGCCTATGAACAGTCCGAGCAGACCCAGTCCTTCAAGCCATTCCATGGTCAGCTTCTTTTATTGCGGAAAAATTCCGAAACCATCGTGCCGCACTCTTCAGCAAGGACACCGGCAACGACTTCGGTCTTAGGATGCATGAGTGACGGACTGAACTGTGAGAACCCTCTCTTAGGGTCGGATGCTCCATAGACAACCTTTCCTATCTGAGACCATGCAAGAGCTCCTGCGCACATCGGGCATGGCTCGACCGTCACGTATATGGTGCAGTCGTTGAGGTATTTCCCGCCCATAGCTTCGGTGGCGGCAGTGATGGCTATCATCTCGGCATGAGCCGTGGGGTCATTGAGCCTTTCGGTCATGTTGTGACCTTTGCCGATGATCCTTCCGCGGCATGTCACGACGGCCCCGATAGGAACCTCGTCCTCTGCTGCAGCCATCTGTGCCTCTCGCAGAGCTTCCTTCATGTATCTTTCTTTTTCTTCCATAATCTCTGATAATGTGTGCCTGGTATTTTGCTGTATATCAGGTGTTTGTGGTTTTGCCCCCACTTGTTTTTGGTGTACCCGTAAAGACGTAAATTATTGATATTTAGCCGATTGCTGGGCACGGCTGCTTATAAACAAAAAGAGCGGCATCCCTGCCACTCTTCTGTAAAAATCATCCCCTGAATAATGAAAGACATCCTTCCGGGGCTGACATATTACCACCTGTCCTCAGATGATACAGTCAGTTTCTTGCGTCCGTGACGACGACGGGCAGCCAATACGCGACGTCCGTTTGGAGTGGACATACGCTCGCGGAAGCCGTGCTTGTTGCGACGCTTGCGCTCTGATGGTTGGAATGTTCTTTTCATTATTTTATGTTTTTATATTTCTCGATATAATTTGGGAGTGCAAAGGTAGTCTTTTTCAATTTATTTACAAAATATTTTATCATTTTTCAATGAAGATTACCATCTTCTCCTCAAAATACGGGTCCGCTGTCCATGATGACAGAGGCCATACATGCAAGGAACCCTTTCTCATGCGGTGTTTTGCCATCGCTGTGGATATCTCTTCAGCAAGGTCACCGCCCTTCAGATAGAGGATGCCTTCGGAATATTTTCCCTTCACCCAAGGCATGAAATTGTCTAATGACGTCACTGCCCGAGAAACGATGTAGTCGAAGGTCTCGGGGAGTGATTCGGCGCGGGCGTTCACTGTTCTTACGTTGTCAAGTCCCAGTCCCTTGCTGACTTCTGTGGCCACTATGATCTTCTTGCCTATCGAGTCGCATAATGTGAACTCTGCATGAGGAAAGATGACTGACAGCGGAATTCCCGGGAATCCTCCTCCTGTGCCGAGGTCGAGGATCTTCATCGGAGGTGCCACCGCATACGGGCCTTCGCCACGCAGTCTGTCATATACGTCCGGCATCTGCATCTTCAGATAGGCGGCGATGCCGAGGGAATGCAGCACGTGATGTCTGTACAGCTCGTCTATATCCTTTCGGGACACGACATTTATCTTTGAGTTCCAGTCGCGGTAAAGGTTTTCCATCAGACGGAACTTCTCCATCTGTTCCCCGGTCACTTCTGGGAATCGTTCTTCGATTATTTTCTTGAATTCGGTGTAGGTCATAATGGTTTTTAGATTTCTCGACTCGGCCTTCGGCCTCGCTCGAAATGATAGTAATGTTTTTGATCGAAAGATCCTTCACTTCGTTCAGGATGACAATGTGGGTTTTCGGTCAGGATGACAATGTGGTTTTTCGTTCAGGATGACAATGTGGGTTTCCGGTCTGAACGACAGTAAAAAACTATAACAATTCGTCTGAATAGTCCATCATTTTCAACAATTGCGCTTTGGCACGTCTGATCTTCGTCTTGACAGTGTTCAGCGGCATATCCAGTGCATCGGCAATCTCCTTGTAGCCGAAATTGTCGATGAGGTTCATCGTGGCGACGACGCGGTAGTCATCCTTGAGCTTTTCGATGTTGTTGAGCCACTTGTCGTATTCCTGCTGGTTGATGATGTCCTCCTCAGGATTATGCATGGTGGCCGGAAGCTCCTTCAGCTCTGTAATGTCATCGTTTATGGATGTGGTCGGCATGTTGTTCTTTTCCCTGTCATGCCTGCTCAGGTGGTCGAAAGCCGTGTTGCGGGCTATCCTGTAGAGCCATGTCGAGAATTTGTACTCCGGATTGTAGCTGGCTATCTGGCTGAACGCCTTCTGGAAGCTTTCCAGACAGATGTCCTCCACATCCTCCTTTTGAGCCACATATCTGGAAATGTGGCTTTTCACACCTATGTTGTAACGTGTATATAGCACAATGTAGGCAGCCTGATTCTGTTCTATCGCAAGCTGCACAAGTGCATAGTCGGTCATATCAGTGAGCTTCGAGCCAGTTGTTTCCATGATTGCATTCTACGGTTAAAGGTACAGAAAGCTTTATTACATTTTCCATTTCCTCCTTCACGAGAGCTTCGAGTCTCTCCACCTCGGAAGGAACGGCGTCAAATACAAGTTCGTCGTGGATCTGGAGCACCATCCTGCTCTGGAGCCCCTCCTTTGCGAGACGCCCCGCCACGTTTATCATCGCCAGCTTGATTATGTCCGCAGATGTGCCCTGGATAGGTGCATTTACGGCATTTCTTTCGGCAAGGGAGCGGACGGTTCCGTTCCTTGAAGTAAGGTCAGGCAGGTATCTGCGTCGTCCGAAGAGGGTTTCTACATATCCTGTTTCGCGAGCCACGGCCAAGGTGTCCTCTATATATGATGAAATCGCAGGGAAGTTCCTGAAATAGTCTTCGATGATCTTCTTTGCCTCCGCACGTCCAATATGCAGCCTCTGGGAAAGTCCGAAGGCCGAGATTCCGTACATGATGCCGAAGTTGGCGGTCTTGGCAATGCGCCTCTGGTCAGCCGTGACCTCTGACGGATCAAGCCCGAAAATCTTTGCCGCTGTGATGGCGTGCACATCCTGACCCTTGCGGAAAGCCTCGATCAGATGGGTGTCACAGCTCAGGTGAGCCATGATGCGCAATTCGATCTGGGAGTAGTCTGCCGAGACTATGACTCCGTCCGGACGGCTCGGAACAAAGGCCTTGCGGATCTCTTTTCCCCTTTCAGTGCGGATAGGGATGTTCTGCAGGTTTGGCTTGGATGAGCTCAGTCGTCCGGTCGCCGTGAGGGCCTGGTTGAAAGTAGTGTGGATCTTTCCGGTCACAGGTGACACGTAGCCCGGGAACGGGTCAATGTAGGTGGACAGGAGCTTGCGGACTCC
>JAFUQW010000125.1 GCA_017472115.1 Bacteroidales bacterium
AGTGTTTCAGCAAAAATGTAACCGTTTATGCACATGAACAAGGACAATTCTGACATAAAAGTATGTATCGGCCTCTCCGGTGGAGTGGATTCCAGTGTTGCAGCTCTCCTGCTGAAACAGGCGGGATATGATGTCTTTGCCCTTTTCATGCAGAACTGGCACGATGCTTCCACTACTCTTCATGGTGACTGTGAGTGGGAGGAGGACCGTTTCGTGGCAGAGATGGTCGCAAGAAAGATCGGAATTCCGTTTTATTTCGTCGATCTCAGCAAGGAATATCGTCAGCGTGTCGTTGACTATATGTTTGATGAATACGAGAAGGGCCGCACTCCTAATCCTGATGTGCTGTGCAACCGTGAGATCAAGTTCGATGCGTTTCTCAAATGTGCTGAAAAGCTGGGAGCAGACTATGTGGCCACCGGACACTATTGCAGAAAGGAGTCTGTCACCGATGCGGAAGGAAAAGAGATCCATCGTATCCTTGCAGGTGCCGACCCAAATAAGGACCAGAGTTATTTCCTGTGCCAGCTGACGCAGGAGCAGCTTTCGAAAGCTCTTTTCCCGATAGGAGACATACTCAAGCCAGAGGTCAGAAAGCTTGCCCGTGAAGCTGACCTTCCTTCAGCCGACAAGAAGGATTCCCAGGGCATATGCTTTGTCGGCAAGGTCGATCTGCCGACATTCCTTCAGCAGAAACTCAAGCCTTGCGAAGGTGATGTAGTGGAAGTGTATGATGCCTATTACTCAGATAACAGTCAATATTCGTTCATTCGTGAGACACTTGAGTCGATTCTGTCAGATGAAGCAGATAGTCTGAAGATGATAACGGATTATGTATCGGATGACAAGACTGTTCAGGTGGAGCCTGTTGCCTGTCCGTTCTCGATGGAAAAGACTGCTGCCCTGTCGGATGAAGTCCTTCTGAAGCTTTCTCAGCCTGTCAGATATGACATAAGGTTCGAGACAGAGACTTACCGCAGCGGAAGAAAGCATATAAAAAAGACCCGCTACAAGGAAAATCCTCATGGAAAGATTGTCGGCAGACATGACGGAGCGCAGTTCTATACCATAGGTCAGCGTAAAGGTCTGAACATCGGAGGACACAAGGATTCCATCTTCGTGATCGAGACAGATATTCCGAACAATATCATCTATGTCGGTGAAGGCCACACGCACAAGGGACTTTCACGTAGTTGTCTGCGTATAGATCCGTCTGAAATCCATTGGATACGTGAAGATCTGGCCATGACTGTAGGTGAGATGCGTCGTTACAGGGTGCGGATACGTTATCGTCAGCCATTGCAGGATGCGACCCTTATAATGCGTTCGAACGGTCTCTATATCCTTTTTGACCAGCCTCAGCGCGGTATAACTCCGGGACAGTTCGCTGCCTGGTATGCCCCTGTCGAATCATCTTTACAGACAGATGCCTCAGATACATCAGTCGAGATGCTTGGCTCGGGAGTGATTTAAACAGTTTTCGCTGCGGAAATTCCTGCGAGATAGCCGGTAGAGAATGCAGTCTGGAGATTATATCCTCCTGTGCCGGCGTCAAGATCCAGAACTTCCCCTGCAAAGTAAAGCCCCGGTACAAGCTTGGATTCCAATGTTTTAGGTGTCACTTCCTCAAGCGATACTCCTCCGGCCGTCACTACGCATCTTTCGTAACCTACGAAGCCGGCAATTTCCATTTTCCAACCTTTGAGAGCTTTGCCGAGCGTCTTGTGGTCGGCATTAGGATTCAGCCGTATGAAAGCCTGAATCAGCGACATAGGAAGCACCTTCGTGAGCAGGATGCGGAATCTTTCCTTATATGTCTTGCTTGCATTACGCTTGTCCTTGGAAATCTCGTTCCATAGAGTTCCGATGCGGACATTCAGATCTTCGGTTTCCACGGCAGGCTTCAGATCTATCACTGCTGTAACCTTCGAGCCGTTGATGATTGCGTTGACGCATTTCCTGCTTACCTTGAAGCCTATAGGTCCTTCGATGCCTCCGTCTGTGAAGTCAAGGTCACCGAATTCGTTCTGTGCTTCGTTACCGTCGATGAAAATTGCAAGGCCGACGTTTTTCAACTGGTTTCCGCACAAGGCTTCTCCTGTTTCCGTCAGCGGCATGTTCCTGTCGATATGTCCTTTCTCAGTCGGTGAATCTTTATAGCCTCTTGGAACAATGGCGGTCAAGGACGGGAAAAGAGCCTTTACAGTATGTCCCATGGCTCGAGCCCACCCATACCCGTCTCCTGTAGATCCCGTCTTAGGGTAGGAAAGCCCACCGGTGCAGATGATCAGCTTTTTACATGAATATGCTGAACCGTCCGTACATCCGATTGTGAATGAACCTTCACTCCGTTCAGGATGATATGAAATCTTCTTCACCTCTTTTCCGCACAGGACTTCGGCACCGGCCTTCTGAGCGGCTTTCAGCAGAGTATCGACAACATCTGATGCCAGATGTGATGCGGGAAATGCCCTGTCACCTCTCTCGACCACGGTTTCAAGTCCGTGGCTTTCAAGGAAAGCAAGCATGCCTTCCGATGTGAGATTATAGAAAGAAGGTTTCAGAAAATTAGGTTTGGGATGTATATGTGCCGAGAACTCATTCCAGGGCTTGATGTTGGTGAAATTACATCTTCCTTTGCCTGTAATCATTATCTTGCGGCCCGGGCGCATCATTTTTTCGAGCACGATCACTTTTCCCTTTCCTTCAAGAGTCTGTGCCGCTCCTGCAGCCGCCATAAGTCCGGCCGCTCCTCCTCCTATGACAAGAATGTCTGTAATCTCACTATTCATTCAGATATAAAAATTGTATTTTCCGGCACAAAATTATGTAAAATTCTCTATATTTGCAGTCCCTTTGCAAAAAGGAGTTTCGGTTGCCACTTTAGCTTAGTCGGTAGAGCATCGCATTCGTAACGCGAAGGTCGTGGGTTCGAATCCCATAGGTGGCTCAAAGAAAGAGGAATGAAGCAGCGCTTCATTCCTCTTTCTTTATTTACTTACCGAGCAGAAGTGTCTCGATCTCGCTCTGTAACTTGGCCTTGTCCCGGGATCCGACGGTCATCACAGGCTCACCGGTGATCGGGATGAACATCACGGCCGGGATGGAACTTACATTGAATGATCCTGCCAGAGGTTTGTTCTTGTCAACATCTACTTTATAGATCACGATCTTTCCCTCATATTCTTTCGCCAATTCCTCGAGAATAGGGGCTATCCTCTGACAAG
Source organism: Bacteroidales bacterium (assembly GCA_017472115.1). The sequence continues at coordinate 3,228 of JAFUQW010000125.1, forward strand.
GACCGCACCACGTAGCCGTAAAGTCAACTATTGCAGGTTTGTCACCGAGATAAACAAGATCGTCCTTGCTCATGTCATAGACTTTGGCATTGAATTGTTCTGTGTTCAGTTCAATGACAGCCTTACGCCCGGTCTCTGCATTCTTCTTGTCATTCTTTGCTCCTGTATTGCCACATGCAACCATGGAGATTACTGCTATTGCGGCCATTGCCGCAGTTCTGTAGATTGCTTTCATAATAGTCTCATATTTAATCAAACGCGAATTTAATAATAAAATTCGTGAGTTTCTGCAGGATCAGGACTAATAAGTGCATTCCCGAGATCCGTTTCCAATGCAACTGCCAGCATTTCACCATATTCAGGGTCGGCCAGATAGCAATTGCGTATATGTCTCTGCTTGATGAACAGTGGACTGTCTCCCATTGCCCGGGCTGTATTCTCGCATGTGGTCCTGCGGTCCTCCATGGACATCAGTCTCCATAATTTGCCCGGTTGGGTGTAATAGTCGCTGTCATATTCCCTTTCGTTGTAATTATAAGCCGGTCCTCCGTCCATAGGCGGTTCCTTGAGCTTAGGATTGTCCTTCCATTCACCGAAACTGTTCGGTTCGTAAGGAACGGTGCCTCCATAATTGTCATCTGTCCTCATCTGTCCGTCTCTGTGATATGAGTGGAACGGACACCTCGGCCTGTTTACAGGAATGAGATTGTGATTTACACCGAGCCTGTATCTCTGCGCATCTCCGTATGAAAACAGCCTTCCCTGAAGCATCTTGTCCGGAGAAAATCCTATTCCTTCTATAACATTCATCGGATTGAATGCCGCCTGTTCCACCTCTGCAAAGAAATTCTCAGGATTACGGTTCAGTTCGAGAATTCCCACATCAATGAGAGGGAAGTCCTTATGATACCATACCTTGGTCAGGTCGAAAGGATTTACCTTATATGTCTTTGCCTGTTCTTCTGTCATCAGCTGTATCTGCAGTTTCCAGCGTGGGAAATCCCCTCGTTCGATAGCCTGATACAGATCTCTCTGATGTGATTCCCTGTCATAGGCTATCACCGCCGCGGCTTCTTCATCAGACATGTTGCGGATTCCCTGAAGGGTGCGGAAATGGAATTTCACCCATGTCCGTTCGTTGTCCTTGTTGATGAAACTGTAGGTGTGACTTCCGAATCCGTGCATGTGGCGGTAAGAAAGCGGAATCCCTCGCGGACTCATCGTTATTGTGACCTGATGCAGTGCCTCAGGTAGCAGTGTCCAGAAATCCCAGTTGTTCTGTGCACTCCTCATACCTGTACGGGGATCTCTCTTGATGGCATGATTAAGGTCAGGGAATTTCAGAGGGTCGCGGAGGAAGAATACCGGAGTGTTGTTGCCGACAAGGTCCCAGTTGCCAGTGTCTGTGTAGAATTTTATCGCAAATCCTCTGATGTCACGTTCGGCATCTGCTGCACCTCTTTCACCTGCGACGGTAGAGAATCTTACGAAACAGTCAGTTCTTTTCCCGATTTTGGCAAAGATGGATGCCTTTGTCCATTTCGTTATGTCATGAGTGACTGTGAATGTTCCGAAAGCTCCCGCTCCCTTTGCATGCATCCTCCTTTCCGGAATCACCTCTCTGTCGAAATGCGCGAGTTTCTCTATGAACCATGGATCCTGCATTGTAACCGGACCGGGGCGGCCGGCTGTCTGAATGTTCTGATTGTCGGCTACGGGACGGCCGTTTTCCGAAGTGAGTCTGCGGTGACTGTCACCTTCAAGACTGTGGGGATTCTTTTCTTTCATTGGGAAATATGATTTGTTAAGTGAATGTCCGTTCGTAACGGAATCTCCCGCTATTCAAATCGAATGCCAATTCATAATAATTCCTATCTTTGCGTGACCTTAATCTGAAATGAAGTACTTTTTCAATATCATATTTCTGCTGATCGTAGCGTCGTGCTCCACAGAACGGCATGTCATGACGACATCATGCCGTTATGCCCGTAACTTCGAGATACTTTCGACGGATTCTCTTTCTTATGTCGTTGTCATTTCTCCTCATGACGGCAGGCATGACACACTCCGTATAAATGAGCCGATGGACAATATCATATGCATGTCCACCTCTCATGTGGCTTGTCTTTCCGTAATAGGAGCAGATTCCGTGATTACAGCGGTTTCCGGGCTTGATTATATTTCCGATCCCGGCATTCGAAGCAGAAATGTCTATGACATAGGATATGAGTCCTCACTTGACTATGAAAGGATTGTATCTCTGGCACCGGACATTGTGGTCACATATACGGTATCTTCTGCCGTTCCTCCTTACATTGCCAAGCTTCGTTCCTTCGGAATACCGGTTCTCATTCTTCATGATCATCTTGAAGATCATCCCCTTGCGCGAGCTGAATATATGCGTCTGTTCGGAGTCCTTACCGGAAGGACGGAGGTGGCTGATTCTGTATTTTCATATGTGGAACAAAGATATGAAGCATTGATGCTATGCCCGACAGACGGCTCTATGACTAAGAAAGTCCTTCTGAACATTCCATATGGAGATGCATGGTATGTGCCGGGAAAAGACAATTATATGTCAAGGCTGATCATGGATGCCGGCGGGGAAGTGCTTGGAGCCCGGGACGGAACGTCCGCATCACGTGTGATTTCAATGGAGGAGGCGTGGATGCTTTCAGATAAGGCGGATATATGGCTCAATCCCGGACATTGCTCAAGCCGCGAACAACTGGAGGCCTTTCATCCTTTATTTCCGTCTTTCGGTCCTTTGAAGAATGGGCTTCCTATATACAACAACACCCTCAGGATGACTCCCGAGGGTGGTAATGATTTCTACGAAAGCGGTGCAGTGCGTCCGGATCTTATTTTAGAAGATCTCATCACCATCATCTCAGGAGACAGTGAATCTTCCCTGAACTACTTCAAGCCTTTGAATCAGAACAGAAGTTTTATTCCGAATAATTCATTCTCGCAGTAAACGCTCCTGAAATCCACGTTTCCATCCGCGCGGGAGGCGAGAATCTGCATCGGGGCAATTTCCGATGCAACAATGTCTCCGATTCTTAATGATGTCAGAGCGGAGGCCTTGCATATTGAATCTTCAATGATTCCTATCTTGCCCGAACTGTTGTATTTCAGAATAGATTGTCCGTTTCTGAATGTTTCATACACGTTATATTCACCTTCAAGTACAGACGGGTTGAAAAGGGGCATAGGAAGCAGTGAAGTGCGGTCGGCGCAGGAAGTGAACGCAACATCTCCTTTTCCTATATATAATAGGGCACCGAATCCTACGGCATCATAATATCTAGCCGCGAATCTGCTGCCTATGCATTTGCCGGCCTTGCTGATCCGTGCGAACATTACAGGTGTCCAATAAATATCTTCAACACATTCGGGAGAGTAGAAATCCCTGTTTTCTCTCTCCCATGTGGTATCCGGACGACAATAGCAGCTGTCACTGCCGTATGGCTGTATTATGATGTTCATTGCTCTTCCTGGGAGAATAGATCACCTAAGCCTTCAAACGGGGTATATCCCTTTGTCCGTGGAATCGGAGCTGATCTCTGAGGCATGGACGCCCTCTTTTCCGCTTCGAACCGAGCCTTGAGGAGTGCAAACTGTCTCTTTGTGTCAAGAGTGAAGTCTCCGTTGTCGATCCATGCGAAATATGACGGCTCTGAGAAATATACCTCCCTTGCGGTCTTGCCCTTATGCTTGCCGAAGCTGACTACAGGCTCGTCCTTGTCATTGAGTATCAGACGGCCGGCGTAGTCAACAGTTCTCTGCTTGGTTGAGAATCTTGCAAGTTTTTCCACATCATTCTCGATACGAGGATCTCCGGCGTATCTGTCGAGCTGACCCTTCAGCACCTCGTATGTGGCAAGTGTGTCTGCTTCTGCGGCATGCGCGTTCTCAAGCTCCAGCCCGCAATAGAACAGATAGGCTGCTTTCAGAGTACGTGGCTCCATAGCGTGGAATATGTTCTGTACATCCACCATCTTCATCTCGTGGAGATTGACAGGGAGTTCCCGCCTCTCCCAACGTCTTACTCTTTCGATTTCCTCAGCGAGAAGCGGAAGGTCGAATTTTGCCGAATTGAATCCGGCAAGGTCGCTGTCAGAAATCCATTCCACAACCTCGTCAGCTATCTGACTGAAAGTCGGACACTCTGCAAGATCTGCATCAGAGATGCCGTGAACGGCCTGAGCCGATGGATTGATCGGCCTCTGGCAGTTCCTTTCATAATCCCATGGCCTTACTCTCCAGGTCTTTATCTTCTGAGAATTGTCCGGGAGAATCTTGACAAAGCAGAGCTCAATTATCGAGTCTGACGCGATATTGAGCCCTGTACTTTCTATGTCGAAGAATAAAAGAGGTTTCTTCAGGTTCAGTTCCATTACGATATCATGATAGGCATAATGATTCCACAAATCTTCTCGCTCTCCTCTTCAGTCTCTGCAGGAACCACAAGGGCTGCCCTCTTGCTGTCAAGGAACTTCATTACGAGTTCTCCGCATGTCATGTTCGAGAGTATCTCGATGATGAACGGAGACTTGAAGCCGATCGTGAGCTCTTCGCCGTCATACTGGCACTGCATGGTCTCATGCGCCGCAATAGAGAAACCGAGATCCTGAGCTGAAACCATGAGGCTGCCGCTCTTGAGGTCGAACTTGATATGGTTTGAAGCCTTGTTCGAGCAAACTGAAACACGGCGGACGGTGTTGAGAAGCTGTACTCTGTTGATGCGGAGGATGTTAGAGTTGTTCTGCGGGATCACGTCGCGGTATTTCGGATATTTTCCCACTACGAGACGGCAGATCACCATTGTCTGACCGAACTTGAATACGGCGTTCTTGGAATCGAAGGCTATGTCAACAGTTTCAGCATCCTTGCCGATGATGGCCTTGAGGATGGCAGCCGGCTTCTTGTGGAGTATGAATGAAGCCTTTTCAGATGCCTTTACATCAGCTGTGGTGTAGCAGATGAGCTTGTGTGAGTCAGAAGCTACGAGGGTTGTAGAAGCCAGGTCGATGTCGAAGAGGATACCGTTCATTGCCGGACGGATCTCATCGTCAGCTGTGGCATAGATTGTACTTGATATGCCGTCAACGAGACTCTGTGCAGGGAACTGAAGTGTCACTGCAGTATCATCGGTACCGGTAATCTCGGGATAATCCTCGGCAGGGAAATAAGGAAGTGTCGATTCTCCGCTTGCCCAGCTGCATAAGAACGAACTGTCGCTTGCAGTGCTTATGGTAAGGGGCTGGTCAGGAAGTTCCTTGAGAAGATCCATCATATGTTTTGCCGGAACGGCGATCCTTCCTTCTTCAGCAGTACTTTCCACTTCCACCTGTGTCTTGAGCGTGAGCTCCGAATCCGAAGCTGTTATTTCAAGAACATTTCCTTTAAGGTCGAAAAGGAAGTTCTCAAGAATTGGAAGAGGTGACTTTGCAGGAATGGCCTTTGCTACAGCCATTACTCCTCTGAGCAGTTCAGAACTTGAAATGATGAGTTTCATAATTATCTTGTTTTAAATTATTTCCTATTTCCGTATGGCTTAATGCACACTACGGCATATTAAGTCAACAAATATATAAATTTTTTCCGAAGCTGATGGCATATTTTTTGAAAAAATGATTCCGGATTTTTCGTATGACATTTTGTCAACAAAAATCATACGTTACAACACATTGTCATAAATATTTGTTAACAGGAATAATAATTAAAACAGATAGTATGAAAAAAGGTATTTTAATCGCACTGCTTTCCGCACTCGTCGGAGGGCTGACTTCTTATGCCGTAGTGAGAATGACGTCTCAGGGTCAGGTAGAGATTATATATGACGGCGGTGCCGCTCAGTTCCGCACGGTCAATCTCATGCAGGACAACTGGCCTGACTTCACATATGCTGCCGAATCGGCAGTCGATGCAGTCGTATATGTGAAGGTGACTTCCACTCAGACCATGCAGCAGGCTCCGAGCTCCATTTTCGACTACTTCTTCGGATTTCCGCAGGGAGGGGCTCCCCAGCAGCGCGAACGTGTCGGCAGCGGCTCGGGAGTGATAATACGTGAAGACGGCTACATCGTCACAAACAACCATGTGATTGACGGTGCCACCAAGATCGAGGTGACGCTCAACAACAATCAGACTTATCCGGCTACTCTTGTCGGTACCGATCCGGCTACAGACGTAGCTCTTCTGAAGGTTGACGCTTCCGGACTGCCTGTGATTCCGTTCGGTGACTCTGACAAGCTGCGTCTCGGTGAATGGGTTATCGCGATCGGATCTCCATACGATCTTCGCTCTACCATCACAGCAGGAATCGTAAGTGCCAAGGGGCGTTCCATGCCGAACTATACAGGTGAATTCAAGATAGAGTCCTTCATTCAGACAGATGCCGCAGTAAATCCCGGAAACAGTGGAGGTGCATTGGTTGACAAGAGCGGTAATCTGGTAGGAATCAATACTGCAATTTATTCTCAGACAGGTTCTTACACCGGATACTCATTTGCTGTACCTGTGAATATTGTCAAGAAGATCGTCTATGACCTGATCGATTTCGGTACGGTGCAGAGGGCACTCCTCGGTATCACCATGCAGCCTATAGACGATAAAATTGCAGATGAGTTGAAACTTTCTTCAAGAAACGGCGTATATATTGTTGAGGTTTCGAAAAACAGTGCTGCAGAGAAGGCCGGAATCAAGGCCGGAGATGTTCTGACGGCAGTAGATTCCACAAAGATCACGAACTCAGCTTCCGTGCAGGAGGCGATAAGCAGATTCTCGCCCGGTGACAAGGCTGTCATTACAGTGGTCAGGGATGGCAGAGAAAAGAAGCTCGATGTAACCTTCAAGGGTGCAGCGGAAGAGAACGGAACTATGTCGGATGACGGCTCTGTGGCATTCTATGGATCATCGATCAAGGAAGCTCCGGCTGAAACATTGAAGAAGCTCGGACTCAAGAACGGTGTTGAAGTCATAGAACTCGGACCTGGCAAGATGAAGGATGCCGGAGCGACAGAAGGATTCATAATCCAGTATGTCAACGATCATCCGGTGGCCACTCCTCAGGATGTCATCGACATAGTGAAGAGGTCAAAGAGGACTATATTCATTGAGGGTGTCACGCCATCCGGAAGAACAGGCTACTTCGGCTTCGGAGTATAGATGGTTTTAATTTAAAATATAGATGAGACAGCTAAAGATTACAAAATCGATTACCAATCGTGAGAGTGCATCTCTTGACAAGTATCTTCAGGAGATAGGCAGGGAGGAACTTATCACAGTCGAGGAAGAGGTCGAACTTGCCCAAAGGATACGCAAGGGAGATCAGGCGGCCCTCGAGAAACTTACAAGGGCCAACCTCAGATTCGTGGTCTCTGTTGCGAAACAGTACCAGAATCAGGGCCTCAGTCTTCCGGACCTTATCAATGAGGGCAACCTCGGACTGATAAAGGCGGCTGAAAAGTTCGATGAGACAAGAGGATTCAAATTCATTTCCTATGCGGTATGGTGGATCCGTCAGTCTATCCTTCAGGCTCTGGCAGAGCAGTCGAGAATCGTGAGGTTGCCTCTTAACCAGGTCGGATCTCTCAACAAGATCAACAAGGCTCTCCAGAAGTTCGAACAGGAGAATGAGAGAATGCCTTCAAGCGAGGAACTTTCTGAAATGATCGATGTGCCGAAGGAGAAGATAGCCGATACCCTCAGGGTCTCGGGAAGGCATGTTTCAGTGGATGCTCCGTTTGTCGAAGGAGAGGACAACAGTCTCCTTGACGTGCTTGTCAACAACGATTCTCCAAGTGCAGACAGAGGACTCGTAAACGAATCTCTCAACAAAGAGATAGAGAGAGCACTTTCGACTCTTGCCACCCGCGAAAGGGAAATCATCAAGTCATTCTTCGGCATCGGTTGTCAGGAAATGACTCTCGAGGAGATAGGCGAGCGCTTCGGCCTTACCAGAGAAAGGGTGCGCCAGATCAAGGAGAAGGCCATCCGCAAGCTCAAGAACAATTCGAGAAGCAAACTTTTGAAAAGCTATTTAGGATAATAATATACACCAAGGTGACTGTTTTGAAAGATCCTCCCCACTTCGTGGGTCCCCTCCCTTTTCGGGAGCCGATGTCTTTCAAAACAGTCACCTTGGTGAATGATTTTTCATACTATGACCCCAGAAACATTCATTATAGAGAAATCGTCTGAAGCAATTCAGGCGCTTTACGGCGTTGAAGTGAACGCGGCACAACTTCAGGTGCAGGTTACAAGAAAGGAATTCGAGGGTGACTATACATTGGTCGTATTCCCTCTTCTCAAGATATCTAAGGCTACACCAGAAAATACTGGCAATGCGATAGGTGAGTGGCTCCAGACCAATGTGCCTGAGATTGCAGGCTACAACACGGTCAAGGGCTTCCTCAATATTTCATTCTCAGAGGTATATTGGAACAATGTCTTTGCCGAGATTGCGGCAGCCGATGATTTTGGTCAGCTGGCACCTACCGGCAGGACCATCATGGTCGAGTATTCATCACCTAACACCAACAAGCCTCTTCACCTGGGACATATCCGCAACAATCTCCTCGGCTGGTCTGTGGCCAAGCTTCTTGAGGTATGCGGACATGATGTAATGAAGGTCAATCTTGTCAATGACCGTGGAATCCACATCTGCAAGTCGATGTATGCATGGAAGGTTCTCGGAAACGGGGAGACTCCTCAGTCAAGCGGGAAGAAGGGTGACCATCTCGTGGGTGACTATTATGTGGCATTCAACAATCTCTATAAGAAGGAAGTTGACGAACTGACAGCCGGAGGAATGTCTAAGGAGGATGCAGAGAAGAATGCTCCATCGCTCAAGGCTGCTCAGGAGATGCTCTTCAAATGGGAAAACGGAGATCCTGAAGTCGTTGAGCTCTGGAAGACCATGAACGGCTGGGTTTACGAAGGCTTTGACAAGACCTACAGCGACCTTGGAATCAGCTTTGACAGGACTTATTACGAATCCCAGACTTATCTTTTCGGAAAGGCACTCGTGCAGAAGGGACTTGAGGCAGGAATATTCGAGAAGCAGGAAGATGGTTCAGTATGGTGCGACCTTACAGCAGACGGACTTGACAGAAAGCTTCTTCTCCGCGGTGACGGCACATCCGTGTATATGACCCAGGACCTCGGAACCGCAGAACAGCGCTTTGCGGAATACAGCCTTGACGAGCATATCTATGTGGTCGGAAATGAGCAGAATTACCATTTCCAGGTCCTTAAACTCATTCTCGGCAAGCTCGGATTCGACTGGGCTGAAAGCATATACCACCTTTCATACGGTATGGTAGAGCTTCCTGAAGGAAAGATGAAGTCACGTGAAGGAACAGTGGTCGATGCCGACGATCTCATCGCTGACATGTACAACACGGCGAAGGAGACATCACTCGAGCTTGGAAAGATAGACAATCTCAGTGCTCAGGAGCAGGACGAACTCTTCAAGATGATCAGCCTCGGTGCTCTCAAGTATTTCATACTCAAGGTGGATCCTAAAAAGACCATGCTCTTTGATCCTAAGGAATCGATCGATTTCAACGGAAATACAGGTCCGTTCATCCAATACACACATGCACGTATCAAGTCCATCCTCCGTAAGGCGGACGAAAAGGGAATTCCTCATGCTGCAGATGCAGTGAAGCCGGATTCTGAGCTTACTCCTAAGGAGGTGCGTATCATCAAGATACTCAATACTTTCCCGTCCAAGATTGCAGAGGCTGGTGCGGCTCATTCTCCTGCAGTCATAGCAAATTATGCCTATGAACTTGCAAAGGAGTTCAACCAATATTATCATGATACTCCTATTCTCCGTGAGGAGAATCAGATGCTTCTTCAGTATCGTCTTGTCCTTGTAGAGACCATTGCCAAGGTTCTTGTCAAGGCAATGTCGATTCTTGGAATCACTCTTCCGGAAAGGATGTAGTACGGCCTTGTCATGGCAGATGCTTATATGTTTCCGACCTCTGCGAAGGAGGTCAAGGCTCTGGGATGGGATTATATAGACGTAATCCTGTTCACAGGCGATGCATTCATCGACCATCCGTCCTTCGGTACGGCGGTAATAGCCAGATGGCTGCAGAAATACGGCTATCGGGTGGCTGTGGTGCCGCAACCCAACTGGCGTGATGACCTTCGCGACTTCCGTAAGCTCGGAGCTCCGAGACTTTATTTCGGTGTAAATGCAGGGGCTATGGATTCCATGGTCAATCATTACACTGCATCCAAGAGGCTCCGCAGCGATGATGCCTATACTCCGGAAGGAAAGGCAGGACAGAGACCTGACTATGCAGTGACCGTCTATACGAAGATACTGAAGCAGATATATCCCGACGTTCCTGTGATGATCGGAGGAATAGAGGCTTCATTGAGAAGATTTACCCATTACGACTATTGGCAGGACAGTCTGAAACCCTCCATTCTTGTCGATAGCGGAGCGGACTGGCTCTGTTACGGCATGGGTGAGAGGACAATGATCGAATTTACAAGAGCGGTCGAGGCCGGACGCAATCTCAATGACATCAGAAAGATTCCCCAGCTGGGATTTTATATGGACGGACGTTGCCGCGTCAAGGATGCGGTCATTCTCAATTCATATGAGAGATGCTGCAAGGATAAGATCGCTTTTGCCGAGAATTTCCATGTCATCGAGACATATGCCAACATGATGACCCCTCCTGTTCTTGTAGAGCCTGTCGGTAACGGATTTGTCCAGATCAATCCTACATGGCCGCCTGCGACTCAGGATGAGATGGATTCGTTCTGGGATCTTCCGTTCACCAAGCTCCCGCATCCGCGTTACAAGGGCAAGCATATTCCTGCATATGAGATGATCAAGTTCTCCGTCAACACCCACCGAGGATGTTTCGGAGGCTGTAATTTCTGTACCATAGCCGCCCATCAGGGCAAATTCATCCAGTCACGTAGCGAGGATTCCATCATCAGGGAAGTCAAGGAGCTTAATGCTCTTCCCGGTTTTGCCGGCAATATCTCAGATGTGGGAGCCCCTACTGCAAATATGTACGGGATGAAAGGAAAGGATCAGGAGCTTTGCTCGAAATGCCGTCGCAAGTCATGTCTTTTTCCGAGTCCATGCCGCAATATGGACCGGTCACATGCCAGACTGCTCAAGCTTTACGACAGGATTGCATCAGTCAAGGGGATACGCCATGCATATATAGGCAGCGGTATCCGCTACGACCTTTTCCTGGATGAAAAGGGATTCGTAGATGAGACATCTTATCCATATATGAAGGAACTCGTCCTGAATCATACTTCAGGCCGTCTGAAGGTGGCTCCTGAGCATACTGAAGATTCTGTCCTGAAACTCATGGCAAAGCCTTCGTTCAAGTTGTTCGAGAGACTGCGTATGGAGTTTGACGGCATTGTCAGAAGCAGCGGACGAAAGTGTGAGCTGGTACCGTATTTCATTTCAGGACATCCGGGGTGCGGAATGAGGGAGATGCAGAGACTTTCCCGGAATCCTGCCCTTAAAGGTCTGTACATGGATCAGGTTCAGGACTTCACTCCGACTCCGATGACAACATCTTCGGTGATGTTCTATACAGGTGTCGATCCGAAGAATCTTGATAAAGTCTTTGTAGAGAGGGATATAGAACGTAAGCGCGAACAGAAGGCATTTTTCTTCAAAAAGAACAGGTAGTGTTTTTTGTAAAAAAAAAGCCTGTCAGTGTTGCTCAATTCAAAAAAATGTCCTACACTTGCACCGGATTTCAAAGTACTAACCTGAATAAGAATTTAACAGATATGTCAACAACACCAAAGAAAAGGGCTGTAGTCAGCTATGAGAATATGTCGGAGGAGCTCGCAGCCGCATTTGCAGAAAAATTCCCTAAGGGATACAGCGATTATTTTCCGCAACTGGTCAAGTATGACAAGCCGGATGGAACCAATTTCTATGCTGTTACAGTTGAGATACCGGATGCAATTTATCTTGTGAAGATCAAGGTTAAGACAGATGATGCCGAAGATATCGAGCGTTGGCTTGACGGCGAAGATGGCGAGGATAATGATGGAAACGAGGGAGAAGGTCTTCCTGACGACAATATCTCACAGTATTCGACAGAAGATGATTCATCTGACGCAGAATAATCTGTCAGAAGAGAATAACAGCCGGTCAGGATTCTTTCTGACCGGTTTTTTCATTAACTTTGCATGAAATCCGATCCGAAATGTCGAGAATAGTAATCAAGGATATTATATCGCCTCTCAGACGCCTTGTCAAGAAGATGTCCGAGAGGGATGCCATGATGATACTCGCACTTTTTGTAGGCATATCATGCGGTTTTGCTGCAGTCATACTCAAGACATCCATTGAATATATTCATCATGGACTGACTTCCTGGTTTGATGGGGAGGCATATAATTTTCTCTATCTGCTCTATCCCGGCATAGGAATGCTTCTGGCCATGCTTTTCGTACGATATGTCATAAAGGACAATATCGGTCATGGAGTCACTAAGGTTCTTCAGGCGGTTTCCAAGAACGAATCCAAGATACGTCCCCACAATATGTGGTCGTCAGTGCTGGCTTCTTCAGTGACTATCGGCTTCGGTGGTTCGGTAGGTGCGGAGGCTCCGATAGTCTATACAGGTGCGGCAATAGGATCGAATGTCGCCCGTTATATGGGCCTGTCGTATAAGAATATGACTATTCTGCTCGGATGTGGTGCAGCCGGTGCTGTGGCAGGAATATTCAAGGCTCCTTTGGCCGGAGTACTCTTTACTCTTGAGATTCTGCTTTTCAATATTTCGATGACATCCATACTGCCGCTTCTGCTCTCAACTATATCAGCGACAGTGATTTCCTATATATTCCTCGGCGATGCTCCTTCATTTGAATGCACATTGTCGCCGTTTGCAATGTCCAATATTCCGTTCTACGTGATTCTGGGAGTGTTCTGTGCTGCCTGCTCGGTATATTTCACAAGGATGACGCTTTGGCTTGAGGATAAGATAAAGAGTATAAAGAAACCGTTTGTCAGATGGGCGATTTCCGCATCGTGTCTTGGTCTGCTCATATTCCTGTTTCCACCTCTGTTCGGCGAGGGTTACGAGCATCTTCATGTTCTTCTTAACGGAGGCATGATCGATATGGAAGGACAGACCATTCTGTCGTTCATGCTGAGAAAGAGCTGGTCCATACCGGTGTTCTTCATGCTTGTGCTTCTTCTTAAGGTCTTTTCGATGTCATTTACCAATGCAGGAGGCGGTGTGGGAGGTACTTTCGGTCCTACTCTGTTTATCGGGGCCGTAGCCGGTTTTGTGGTATCTAGGACCATCAATCTCATTGGTGGAGGACTGGTTCCGGAGCAGAATTTCGTGCTGGTAGGCATGGCAGGACTCATGGCAGGAGTCATGCAGGCACCTATGACTGCAATCTTCCTTATAGCGGAAATATCCGGAGGATATGAACTTCTGATTCCGCTGATTCTTACAGCTACCGTATCTTATGGGGTCACAAGGACAATCGAACCGTATTCGATCTATACCAAACGAATTGCCAAACGTGGAGAACTGCTTACTCACGACAGCGATCAGGCGGTGCTGACACTTCTGAAGACCGGCGATCTCATTGAAGCCGACTTCTGCACAGTAAGAATAGATGCTACATTGGGAGAACTGGTTGATGTGGTGGCTGAATCCAAAAGAAACATATTCCCTGTGGTTGACTCGAGGAAACATTTCCAGGGCTATGTCTCTCTGGAAGATATCCGTCGCGAAATGTTCAAGAAGGAACTGTATGACACGTCTCATGTCTATAATTATATGAAGTCGGCTCCGGCATATGTGTATGTGGATGAGAAGATGGACAGTGTCATGCATAAGTTTGAAAAGACTGATGCGTGGAACCTTCCTGTCGTGGATCATGACAGGACATACATCGGTTTCGTTTCAAAGTCAAAGATATTCTCTGCATACAGGAATCAGTTGAAACAGGTGTCTCATGACTGATGCCTCAGGTTTCCCGGACTTATCCCATATCGATAATTTCAATGCTTATGAAGGGTATTTATGTCAAAGCTATAGCTGTAAGGTTAGGAATAAAGGAGTGGCAGGTTGAGAATTGTGTCCGTCTTTTCGAGGATGGGGCCACAATTCCGTTCGTGAGCCGTTACCGTAAGGAAAGGACAGGCGGTCTGGATGAGGTCGCTATAGCAGAGATACGTCATTGGAGCGATGTGTTTGCGGAAATGGACAAGAGAAAAGAGACCGTACTTGAAACAATTTCCCAGACAGGTGCTCTTACAGAAGAATTGCGTTCACGCATTGAAAATACTATAGACTCACGTGAACTTGAAGACCTTTATCTCCCTTTCAAACCGAAAAGACGCACTCGAGCGACAGCAGCCAAGGAGGCCGGGCTTGAGCCGTTGGCAGACAAGATGTATTCCGTGTCACTTGCCGATCCTGCATGTGAAGCACGCAAATATCTCAATGACAAGGTCAAGACAGTTGATGATGCCCTGTCCGGAGCTAAAGACATCATTGCTGAGCGTCTGAGCGAGACAGCATCTGTAAGGGAGACGTTAAGGCAGATATTCCGTACAAGGCGTATCGTGACCAAAGCCACGAAAAAGGCCACAGGGCAGGAAGCCATGAAGTACAGGTCATACTTCGATTATTCAGAATCCCTTGAACGGATGGCACCGCATAGGCTTCTGGCCATTCTTAGGGCGGAAGAGGAAGGATTTCTTAATGTAAGGATCGATGCCGACCCTGAAAGATGTGAGAAGAAGCTCTACTATGATTTCTGTCAGGAAAGACGTTATCCGGCTCAACCTCTTGCAGATCATATCCATGAAGCCATAGGCGACTCATACAAGAGACTTCTCGAGCCATCCATTACCAATGAAATAATAAAGGAAGCCAAGGAGAAGGCAGATGTCGAGTCTATAAGGATATTCGGCGAGAATCTCCGCCAGCTGCTTCTTGCTCCGCCTGTGGGACAGAAGAATGTCCTCGCCATAGATCCCGGTTTCAGGACAGGGTGCAAGGTTGTCTGCCTTGATGCCCAGGGTAATCTCCTGCACAATGAAGCGATCTTCCCGCATCCTCCTGCAAATGAGAAGATAAAGGCCATTCATGCCGTTTCTGCAATGGTTCAGAAATATGGTGTCGAAGTGATTGCTATCGGCAACGGCACTGCAAGCCGTGAGACTGAGGAATTCATCAAGAAGGTTCCGCTCCCTAAGGGTGTGAGAGTTTTCACTGTCAGTGAAGATGGCGCTTCGATTTATTCTGCTTCTGATGTAGCTCGTGAGGAGTTCCCAGATCATGACGTAACGGTTCGTGGCGCGGTATCGATAGGTCGTCGTCTGATGGATCCTTTAGCTGAACTTGTCAAGATCGATCCAAAGTCGCTCGGAGTGGGGCAGTATCAGCACGATGTTGACCAGACCCTTCTGAAGGAGAAATTGGACAATACTGTGGAAAGCTGCGTCAATAGTGTAGGTGTCAATCTTAATACTGCGAGCAGCTATCTGCTTAGCTATGTCTCAGGAATCGGTCCGGCGCTTGCAGAGAATATCGTCGAATACCGTACCAAGAACGGAGCATATACTTCGCGCAGACAGCTTTTAAAAGTCAAGAGATTGGGAGAGAAAGCTTTTGAGCAGTGTGCAGGATTTCTCAGAATCCATGGTGCGGACAATCCTCTTGACAATTCGGCAGTACATCCTGAGGCTTACCATATTGTTGACCGTATGGCGCGCGATCTCAGGGTCAGAACTGAAGAACTGGTCGGAAATGCTGAATTATGTTCAAGAATCAAAGCTTCGGATTATGTTGAAGGAGACTTTGGCCTGCCTACGGTCAATGATATCATAAACGAGCTTCGTAAGCCGGGACGTGATCCTCGCGAGTCAGCTCAGGAGTTTGAATTTGCACATGACATCAGGACGATAGAAGATATCAGGACAGGCATGGAACTTCCGGGAATCGTTACCAACATCACTGCATTCGGAGCATTTGTTGACATAGGAATCAAGCAGAACGGACTGATTCATGCTTCTCAGATGGGAGTCAAGGGCATGGCCGATCCTTCAAAGATACTAAGGCTTCACCAGCAGATAAAGGTTACTGTCATATCTGTCGATCTTGACCGTGACCGTATTGGCCTGAGGCTTGTGCGCTGACCCTGTCAGTCTGTTCCGGCTTATTCTTTCTTGTTGTATATTGCGACAGGACAACTCCGACTGTCGAGATTGCAATACCGGCCCATTGTCTTGAATCGAGCATCTCATGCCCCAATATCCAGGCTATGATGGCTGCGGCAACAGGAATCAAAGCGGAAAAGATGCTTGACTTTGCAACTCCGAGACTCTTTATTGAACTGACCCATAACGAGAAGGCAAGACTTGAGCATAGTACAGCCAGACAAATGAGAGGATACCATACATCTCCACTGAAATAGACTTTGTAATCAAATCCATCAAGGCCTTTCCATAAGAACAAAGGCAGAAGATATACTGATCCGATAAGGAACTGATACATTACTATTATCTGGCTGGAATATATTCCGGCCAGACTTTTTGTTATCGAGGCATGTCCCACTTCTGAAATAACTGCTGTCAGAAGCAGTATGATGCCCCAGATGAAATGCTGACCAGGTTCGCCTTTAGCCATGGCTACCATTACGATTCCCACAAGAGACAGCAGTATTCCACCGATATTCACGGCATTTACCTTTTCCTTGAAAAAGAGTATGCCGGCACCGATAGAAAATATCGGAATGGTTGCAATTACCATCGCACTGAGAGTGGGGGAGCCTGTAAGCTTCAAACCGAAGGTCTCGCATAAGAAATAGATGAACGGTTCAAAGAATGCCAGAAGAAGGAATTTAGGCAGATCCTGCTTCTGTATTCTCTTGATTCTTCCGTAAGCTGTGTTGAACAGGAATAAGATTATTCCGGCAAGAAGTATCCTTACAAACACGAAATAGAAGATGGGAATGTCCTGAGCAATTATCTTGTCAGTCCATATATAAGACATTCCCCATAATGTTATCGCAACAGTTGATGCGATATAGACAAGCAGCTTGCTCTGCTTAACTTTAGGTGACATAAATACCGGCTTAAGTTAATCCTGGGGAGATTAATTCATCAGTCCGTCTTTGATTATCATCTCACCGTTTACCATCACAGTGTAGATCTTTCCCTTGAGCCTTTCTCCGGCATAAGGAGTCCATCCGCATTTGCTGAACTGATCTTCATTTCTGACAGTGAATTTCTTGTTCTTGTCAAATATGACAATGTCAGCAGCATAGCCGGGCTTGATCTTCCCACGTTTCAGTCCATATATCTCAGACGCCTTTTCTGAGAATACTGAAGCTATTCTGGTCAAAGGTATTCCATCCTGATCTGCTATGGTAAGAAGCACCGGAAGAGTCTGCTGGATGGATGGCAGACCGGAAGGAGCCTTGCAGTATGTCCCATCCTTTTCCGAAAGAAGATGCGGAGCATGATCGGAACCTATAGTGTCTATTCCTCCGTTTGCAAGAGCCTCTCTCAACGCCGACCTGTCATCTGCCGTCTTGATGGACGGATTGCATTTCGCACGGCTTCCTAACCTTTTGTAATCCTCATTGCAGAACCACAGATAATTGCAAGATGTTTCAGCTATGATCTCAGGATTGTTCAGCTTGGCGGCACGCACCATCTCGATCTCCTCTTTTGTGGATATATGGCACAGAACAAGTCTTGTCCCGAATTTCATTGCCTTCTCAAGAGCCTTTATACTTGATTTTATGCAGGCTCTGCGGCTTCTTATGATTTCGTGCTCTTCGAATGGAATGTCCTCTCCGTACATTTCCGTGGCTTTCTGCAGATTCGCCTTTATGGTAGCTTCGTCCTCACAATGGACAAGTACAGGCTTCTCCTTTATTGCAAAGAGCCTGTCTAAAGTATCAGCCTCGTCAACAAGCATGTTCCCGGTGGAAGAGCCCATGAATACCTTCACTCCTGCAATGTCCCGGGGACTGATCTTCTCATCTCCGTTCTTCACCAGATCCTCTATAATGGCAGAATTGAGATTGGTAGCTCCGATATGAAAACCAATGTTTACTGCAGAACGTCCTTCTGCAGCTTTCAGCTTGTCTTTCAGAGCTTCAGAAGTTATTGTCGGAGGGTTGGTGTTCGGCATGTCGAAGACCGTCGTTACACCTCCTGCAGCAGCAGCTCTTGATTCGGTTTCCATGTCAGCCTTATGGGTAAGGCCGGGTTCACGGAAATGTACATGGGCATCGATTCCTCCTGCCATCAGCCATTTCCCGTCAAGGTCGGTCACCTCAGCTTCCGGGTTATCTTCAAGAAGTTTGGAAACCCTGAAATCATAGTCTGCAGAATCTCCAAACATGACATCTCTGATCACACCGCCATCGACTGATATGGTGCCCACGGCTTCCTTTTCTGCCGTAACAATTGTAGCATTGTGAAGTATCAGCATGATTCTCTCGGACTAATCTTTCTCATTTTAAGCTTCATTACACCCCAGAATGCCTCGCCGAAGATTCCGCTGCTCATTTTTGACGTGCCTTCAGTCCTGTCAACGAAGATGACCGGAACCTCCTTTATCCTGAACCCTAATCTGTAGGTCGAGTATTTCATTTCGATCTGGAAACCATAGCCTTTCATCTGCACCTTGTCGAGATCGATGGTTTCAAGTACCTTCCTTTTATAACATTTGAAGCCTGCAGTCGTATCATATACTTTCATTCCGAGAACAGTTCTGACATATACGGAAGCGTAATATGACATGATAACTCTTCCTATAGGCCAGTTGACCACGCTGATACCCTTGCAATAGCGTGATCCGATGGAAAGATCGGCTCCCTCCTTGCTGCACGCCTCATAAAGACGTGGAAGATCGTCCGGATTATGCGAGAAGTCGGCATCCATCTCAAAGATATAGTCATATCCGTTTTCCAAAGCCCATTTGAACCCGGTAATGTAAGCTGTGCCCAGACCAAGCTTGCCGCTTCTCTCTATCATGAACAGTCTGCCATCAAATTCAGTCTGAAGATTCCTGACGATGTCTGCCGTTCGGTCCGGTGACCCGTCCTCGATTACAAGAATGTGATAGTCACCATCCAAGGCCATGACAGCCCGGATGATCTTCCCGATGTTCTCCTTCTCGTTATAGGTTGGTATGATTACTACTTTTCTGTCCATATCGTAATGCTTTCGACCGGCTTCCTGTCGTTTTATTTATTGTCGATGGTTTTCAACATCTCTGCCACAGCAGCTTCAAGCTGCTTGTCTTCTCCTCGAAGCACAGATGCAGGATCGTTATATACCAGTATGTCCGGTTCGACCTGCATGTTCTCGATATATCTGCCCTCCTTTACACCGATGGCTCCTACTTGCGGAATGCCGAATACGATGGTCGGATCTATCTGATATTCCCACCATACGGCAGTCATCGTGCCCGGAACAGGAGCACCGATGAGCTTTCCTATGCCGAGTGTCTTATAGACGTAAGGGAATCCGCATGCATCCGAATAATTATCCTCGCCGATGAGCACGCAGGAAGGCTTTGTCCATTTGTTGTATGGCTCTGTGCCTATATATTGTCCGCGTGGCTCGAATCTGATATAGCCTGTTCCGTCAAGGAGTGTGGCGAGGTCATCGTGAAGCCAGCCGCCTCCGTTATGTCTTGTGTCAACGATCACGGCCTCGCATGTCCTGTATTTGCCGAGAAGGTCTGAGTAAACCCTTCTGAAACTTTCGGAATCCATGCCTTCAACGTGTACATAACCGACTCTGCCTCCGGAAAGTTCCTTAACCATTTCTTCTCTTTGCTCAACCCATCTCCTGTAAAGCTGGGATGACATGTTCGAAGCCGGTTCGACGTATATGTCAACAGCTTTCTTGCCGTCTTTGCTCACGCTGATGACCATCTTCCTGCCGGATTTTCCCTTGAGTAGATGATACCAGTCCATTCCTGCTGTGATCTTTATGCCGTCAATGGCTTCGATGATGTCTCCTGCCTTGATTTCAGGATCATATACGTAAAGAGTACCTCCTTTGACCACTTCCTTTATCTTGAGACCGTCACCTTCATATGTCAGGTCGTATAGAACGCCGAGATCGGCCATGTTCAGTCCCGAGCGGTACTGATAGCGTGCGCCGGTATGTGAACCGTTAAGCTCGCCGAGCATTTCAGACAGCATTTCCTGGAAATCGAAATTGTTGTCGATGTGCGGAAGGAACTTCTCGTAAGTGTTTCTGTAGCCTTTCCAATCAATGCCGTGAATGTCAGCCGTGTAGAACTTCTCGTTCACCTGTTTCCAGATGTGGTTGAAGATATATTCCCGTTCGTCAGCGGCCTTGTATTCGAAATCTCCGCTGAACGATATGGTTTCCCTGCTGCCGTTGGACGTTGACATCTTTGAAATGCCGCCACCGGAAAGAAGATATATGTATTTGTCATCAGGAGTAGGGTAGAGCGAACCATAAACTCCCTTGGAAACCACCTTTACACTGTTGTTCTCGAGGTCGAGCATGCAGAGGTCCATTCCGCTTTCGAGACGGACCATATAGTAAAGCTTCTTTCCGTCCTGAGTGAGATAATGGTCGCCGAGACGGCCTGAAGATCTGGTGAGTCTTACGACTCTTTCCTTTCTGTCATCCAGCTGAAGTACGAGTTCCTCAGCTTTCTTCTCAGCCTTTACACTGTCTTTCTTTTCCTCCTTCTTCTCCTTGTCGTCCTTCATCAGTTCGGCGATCTCACGATCCTCCTTGTCACGCATGAATTCGCGGTAACGCAATCCGTCGAAGAACATCAGATATATGTCATCTTCCGCACCCCAGCTACCGTGACTTCTATATCCGGCCCTGTCTGAAGCCCATGTCATGGCCTTTCCTTTAAGGGCCCATCTGAAGTTGCTGTCCGTGTAGCCGCTTTCGGTCAGGTCGGTGATTTCTCCGCTCTCGACATCGATCAGAGCCACGTCCTCATTGTTCCAGCCTCCGTTTGCCTGGTAGTTGCAGAGGATATATCTGCTGTCAGGGCTCCACTCGAAGCTCTGGTCTCCGTCAGTATATGAATAATTCACGCTCTTGTCAAGCAGAATCCTTTCCTTTCCGCTCTTGATGTCCATCACAGCAACTGCTGTCCTGTCCTTGAGGTACGCAAGCATCTTCCCGTC
This sequence comes from Bacteroidales bacterium, assembly GCA_017472115.1. The sequence goes on from JAFUQW010000125.1 coordinate 24,432, forward strand.
AGGTGATACCTGCATCTGGAAACATGTCTCGCCAGGGGCTGTCACAAGTGTTTCCTCCATCTTGACGGCATAGGTGAATCCCTTGTCGTTCTTGTCTGTAAGAGATGTCTGCCAGATTCCCCAATGACCGTTTCTTTCAGCGGCATAATAAAGTGTCCTTCCGTCCTTAGAGAAACTTACACCCCTTTCCTGTTCTGCCGTGTTTGTTATTCTTTTGGTTGTCCTGTGATCGACAGAGGTTACGAACACGTCACCTCTGAGTACTATCGCTACTTCTTTTCCGTCAGGTGACACGGCGAGTGATGAGGCTCCCGAAGTAAGGGTACGCTCCTCTACAGGTCTCTCGACCTGGTCGGTCACGATCTTTACTGCTACCTTTGAAGGCTGTTCTCCCTCCTTCATCGTATAGAGTTCCCCGTCGAGTGAATATGAAATCACACCATTGTCCGACACTGAGAGATATCTGACAGGGTTACCTTTGGCAAATGTCAGCTGGACAGATTTGTCCGGAGCTGTAAGGCTGCTCTTATAGACATTCATGGTCCCGTCAACTTCACTGAGATAGTAGAATGTGTCTCCGTCTGCAGCGAATACGGGGTTTCTGTCTTCACCGACGAATCGGGACAGTTTCGTGAAAGCACCCTGTCCGTTGATGCTCAATCCGGTTTCTCCATCTGAAGGTCTGTAAACCCAGATGTCTCTTGTTACGGAAGAAGTATGATGCTTTCTGAGTGCATCCTCATATCCTTTCCAGTCTTCATAGATGACGGTCCCTTCCTTGTTAACACTGATGGCTGATATAGGGAGAGAAGTCACCTGACGAGGGCGACCTCCGTCTTTACCTATTATATATAGCTGCGCGTTGCCTGGAAAATCTCCATATTGAGCATCCTGCTGTATATATGCTGTGAACAGAATGCTTCCGTCAGCCAGCACAGCCATCGGAGTCTCGCTGCCGGGGTGAGTGGTAAGCCTTACAGGAACACCTCCCTCGGCAGATACCTTATATATATCCTTACCTTTCTCACGGTAAGATGCGAATACGATCTCTTTGCCGTCTGCTGTCCACATCGGATCTGTGTCGTATGCCGCGTTAGTGGTTATCTGCTTCGCCTGACCTCCGGAAGAAGGTACAGTATAGATGTTGCCTTTATAATTGAATACTATTGAAGTCCCGTCAGGAGAAATATCGTTGCGACGGAGCCATAGTGGAGAATCTTGAGCAGCCAACGAAGCGGCAAGACATGTTACAGCAGCAGCTGTCAATAAGAATCGTTTCATATCTGTGTTTTTTATAAATGGTCAAACATGCAAATTTACAAATTTTAGTCTGTATGGACAATATGCTCAAGATTCAAAAAATCTTAAAAAGAGTTGTTTTTGCAGTTTTTTGATAATCAGTTACTTGGGCTTTTTGTCGTAAAAAACCACTAAAAAAGTATGAAAAAATGTTACAAAAAATTTGGAGGTAAAGAAAAAAAGCGTACCTTTGCAATCCCGTTCGAAAAACGGGTCTCGAAAGAGAAATAACAAGTTCATTGAAAAGACTGAAAACTGTACAAGAAGCAAGTACCGAGAAAAACAATTTATCGAGAAGCGTTAATTCTTTTGGAATTATAAGTGTCAGTGACAAGCTAAGAAATTTATAAGAGATTATACAATGAAGAGTTTGATCCTGGCTCAGGATGAACGCTAGCGGCAG
>JAFUQW010000126.1 GCA_017472115.1 Bacteroidales bacterium
GCAAAAGGAAATATAGTCACAGGTAACCTTTCCACAAATCCCTGAAGCCATCTCTCCGCTGAATACCATGCAATCGGACTTGCGACAGCAAATGATACAAGCACAATGGCCAAGTACTTCAGCAATCCTTCTTTCAATAGTACATCCGATTCTGCACCATAGACTTTCTTTATTGCAATGTCACGCTTCCTGTATTGGACATCAAGAAGCACCTGACCGAAGATTCCAATGAGCGACAAAAGGGATGCAAGCAGAGAGAAAATCGATATGATCACGCTCTTGTGCTTTTCCTCAGCATACAGTTGATCTGTGACCTTGTCATAGAAATGTACATCAAATATATAATCAGGGTCCATTTCAGACAGGACTTCATTGATTTTTGATACCGCAGCACTCTTATCACATCCGTCATGTAGTCTGATATAAGTCCAGGTAAGTGCTCCATATTCCTTTGGAAGCAATATGTAGCAGGCAGGAGCCTCCGCATTACGTAAGGAGTTCATACGTACCGGTGCGGTCTGACCTATGATCTCACCGGTGGTCCGATTTACACCGATAGATCCTCCAAGATTCTTCATCCTTGTGTTCATGATGGCCTTGCCAATATCTGAAGTTTCGAAATCCCGTCCATCCACTACAGGAATTCCCATGACATCAAGGAAGTTTGCAGAACAATAGAAAGTGAAGACCTTGATGTCTTCTCCATTGAGGCTGACAGTCTGCACAGCGTAATTGTCACTGCATCCCATCAGTTCCATTGAGTAGGCCACATCAATAACCTCAGGCAGTGCGCTCAAGCGTTCTCTAAGCCAATCACCCTTGTCCAAAGTGTGGTTCTGGGAGATTTCCACAACTGCAATATTATCTTTGTCGAAGCCACATTCATACTCCATCATGAATCTGTTCTGCCTGTTTATGAACATGACGAATATCAGCAGCACAAAGGATATGGTGTATTGCAGAATGAGCATTGCTGTGCGGAATCGTCTTCCTCCTGCCGAAAAACCGAAGTCTCCTTTCAAAGCAAAGGCCGGTGGAACAGATGTCACATAGAAACTTGGATAAAGTCCTGCAATAATACCTACAGCTAAGGATACTGCGGCCGCAAGTGCCGTCAACCTCCAGTTGAGTGCAAACGAGAACTCTGTTGATATCAGACTGTTTGTGGCAAGCCATTCTGTTACAGGAACAATTATGGCGAAGGCAATCATCAAGGCTGCAAGACTGAAGATTACCGACTCTGTAAGCAATGAAAGACGAAGCTTGCCTATAGGGCTACCAAGTACTTTCTGAGTATTGATACTGCGTATCCTCATAGGAGCCAGTGAGGTGAAGAAGGTCGTATAGTTGATGCCACCGATGAGCATGATGATTACAGAAATGCATATCATCAGCCACATCTGTCTGCGGTTACCAGTCTTGTAACGCGGGTTCTCACCATCATTGAAATATATCTCCTCAATTGGAGTGAGTTCTATATCTGTCAGCCAGGTACCTTCTCCATAGTCATAATTGTCGTTGAAGTTGTTTTCAACAACTCCCTTGTTGTCAGGCGTATCGAGAAGAATCCAGCAGATATAATTTGCACCTCCATATGATCCTTCGTTGATACTTCCTATATTCATGTATATGTCGTTGTCAAACTGGGAATTTGCAGGGAGATCTTCATATACGGCACCTATGACAAGTTCAGAGTTCCTAAATGTACCGAACTTGTATTTTTCATTGTGAGAAATGACTTTGCCTATAGCAGATTCGTTACCGTACAGCTTTTCTGCCAACGAACGTGGTATTGCAACTTTCTGGAGATCATCGAGTGCTTCCGCAGTCCCTTCAACGAATCTGACACCGAATACATCGAAGATATCCGGATATACGACATCACACTCATATGAGAATGAGTGTCTTCCGTATTTGTCAGAAGTAGTGAAGACGACCTCTCCGATATACGGACAGGATATTGTACCGGTAGCGATGTGTGACGAAGATGTAAGGATGTCATCTACATAGCCACGAGGAAGGATATTCCTAAATACATCCGACCTGTCTATCCCAGACTTATCAACACGATAGATTCGTCCTGCTGTAGCATAATGCTTGTCGAACCCATTTTGATATTCAACTTGAAGCATCAGAGCTATGAACGCAGTGAATGCCATGGCAAGGCCAATGAAGTTCATCAGCATTGCCATTTTATAACGTCTCAGTATTGCGAAAAAGTTTCTCATTCTAATCAGTTTTAAGTGCATTAGCTGGATCTGCGGTCGCTGCCTTCCAGCTTCTGACTACTACAACGCCTATAGTGATGGCAAGCACGGCCACAAGGGCAAGGACGAATACCCACCAGTACATAGGACAGCGGTGTGCGAATGTTGCAAGATATCTGTCCACGATGACCCATCCGATCGGAGCGGCAACTGCGAAGCATATGAGTACGATCTTCACGAATCTGCTGCAGAACATTGCCAGGATCTCACCTACGGTTGCACCATTGACTCTGCGCAGGGCGATCTCCCTGCGA
>JAFUQW010000127.1 GCA_017472115.1 Bacteroidales bacterium
CCCTCTCGACGAGAACCGCAACGCGACTATGGAGCAGGCACAGGAGATGGGCGCGATGGCCCTCTTCGGCGAGAAATACGGCGACACGGTCCGCGTCATCAGGTTCGGCAGCTCATGCGAGCTCTGCGGCGGTACCCATGCATCTGCAACCGGACGCATCGGTTATTTCAGAATCGTTTCAGAGTCTGCGATCGCTGCGGGAGTGCGCCGTATCGAGGCCGCTACCGGAGTGCATGCCGAGTCGATGGTTGACGAGATGGCCGAGACCATCCGCACAGCCAGGTCATTCTTCAACAATGTCCCAGACCTCGCAGGAGCCATCAGAAAGATGGTCGAGGAAAACGAGGCGTACAAGAAGCAGATGGAAGAGATCGCAAAGGAGAAGACTCTGGCGCTCAAGGGCAGCCTCAAGGGCATGGCTGTTGAAATGAACGGAATCAATGTCGTGAAGATCGACGCTCCGATGGATCCCGTGATGCTCAAGAATGCGGCGTTCATGCTCCAGAAGGAGGCGCAGAACCTTGTGATCGCTGCCGCCTTCGAGGCTGCAGGCAAGCCACAGCTTCTGCTCATGTATTCCGACGATCTTGTGAAGGCAGGCCACAATGCCGGCGCTGACGTGCGTGAGGCTGCAAAGCTGATCCAGGGCGGCGGCGGCGGACAGCCGGGACTTGCGACAGCTGGCGGAAAGAACGTGGAAGGTCTCAGCGCTGCTCTTGCAAAACTGATTGAGCTTGCTACCTGCTAAATAACAGCCGGACACCCTGTAGGCTCCATTGGCCCCCTCCCAGCAAGCTGGGCCCCTCCCCCTAGCCGGGGGTGGCAAAATGCCAATTCCGCCTATCAGGCTATCCGACTGATAATTGAGTTTGCGACATTGCATCGATGAAGAAGTTAGACCAGTTCATATTGAAGTCATTCATAGGACCGTTCATAGCGATCCTGCTGGTCGTCGTATTCATCCTGATGATGCAGTTCCTCTGGCTCTACATCGACGAACTGGTCGGCAAGGGCCTGAGCTTCAAGGTCATAATGGAATTTCTGGGATGGGGCTGCATCACGATGCTCCCCCTCTCCCTTCCTCTGTCCACCCTGCTGGCCTCGATGATGACCCTGGGACAGCTTGGCGAGAACAATGAGCTGCTGGCGATCAAGGCAGCCGGAATCTCCCTCCAGAGGATGTTCATACCTCTTGCCGTAGTCTGCTTCGGCATCAGCGTCGGCGCGTTCTTCGTGTCGAACGACCTCATCCCTGTGGCATACAACAAGATCTACCAGTTGAGGGCGGACATCGGCAAGACCAAGGACGAGATCAAGATACCGGCAAAGATGTTCTATGACGGCATCGAAGGTTATATACTCCGCGTGGACGAAAGAAATGACGAGACCGGCATCATGCACGGAGTCATGGTCTACAACCACACCGGCAACAAGGGCAACACAAGCCTGACGCTTGCCGATTCGGCCATGATGAAGATGTCGAAGGACAAGTCCTACCTGTCCTTCATCATGTTCGACGGATCCAACTATGAGGAGACCAACACCAGGAAATACCGCGACACAACCCTCCAGTTCCAGAAGATAGACTTCAAGAGACAGGAACTCATCATCCCGCTTGAGAACTACTCATTCCAGAAATCCGACACCAGCAGATTCGGAGACCAGGTCAAGTCCATGAACCTCAAGCAGCTTCATGAAAGCGAAGACTCCATCGGATTCATAAATGCGGAAGGAAAGGCACGCAACATATCCACATTGAACAAGTCAAGGGCATTGAGGTACAACTCCCAGCTTGACACTGCTTCGAAGGTGGTCCGCACCACGCCTCTGGAACATAAGGACCTCAACAAATGGAAGAGCCTTGACAAGGAGATCGAAGCGGTGAAGAAGGCGATAACCCATGCCGACGAACTGGAGAACTCGCTGGTGTCATTCTCAAGGGAAAGATACCACCACACATACATCCTCAGACTTATCGATATCGAAGTATACAAGAAGTTTGCCCTGGCGATAGCCTGCTTCATATTCTTCTTCATCGGAGCGCCTCTTGGAGCGATCATCAGGAAGGGAGGTCTGGGAGCTTCGGCCATCATCTCCGTCCTCTTCTTCGTCGCATACTATGTGATCGACATCGCGGGAACGAAGCTGGCCCGAGACGGAGCGGTGGGACCTTTCATCGGAGTATTCTTCTCCAGCTACGTGCTCTTCCCGACAGGACTGTTCCTGACCTGGAAGGCAATCAACGACTCGACATTCTTCAACATGGATTCGATAAAGAGCGGATTCAGAAAGATAAAGACTAAGATAATGGACATATTCAAGAAGACAAGAATCGTCTACATGGGTACGCCGGAATTCGCGGTTGCCCCTCTGGACGAACTGATAAAGAACGGATATAACATTGTGGGAGTGGTGACAGTTGCCGACAAGGCCAGCGGACGAGGTCTGAAGGTCAACGAAAGTGCCGTAAAGAAGTACGCGGTAGAGCACAACATCCCTGTACTCCAGCCGCTTTCGCTGAAGGATCCGGAATTCCTCGAAGCCCTGAAGGCATGGAAGGCCGACCTCTTTGTGGTAGTTGCGTTCCGCATGCTGCCGAAGGTCGTATGGTCTATGCCTAAGCTCGGAACTTTCAACCTCCATGCGGCACTTCTGCCGCAGTACCGTGGCGCCGCCCCTATAAACTGGGCGGTCATCAACGGCGACAAGACAACAGGTGTGACCACATTCATGATCGACGACGGAATGGACACCGGCGGCATCATGTACAGATATGACTGCCGCATCGAGCCGGACGAGACCGTAGGCGAAGTCCATGACAAGCTCATGGATCTCGGCTCGAAGCTCGTTGTGAACACCGTCGAGGCGATTATCGAAAACAATGTCGAACTCCGCGTCCAGAGAAGCTTCATCCAGGGATCGGAGATACTTAGACCGGCTCCAAAGATCACACGCGAGCTCTGCCATGTCGACTGGAACGGCAAGGTTAAGGACATCTATAACCTCATCCGCGGTTTGAGCCCATATCCTGCAGCCTTCACGGAACTGACAAAGGACGACAAGGTTCTTCAGATGAAGATATACAAGACTGTAAAGGTAACGGGAGACGAGTATGCAGAGATGCTTTCTGCTTCCGGACTTGAACAGGCGGCTCCTGGAACCGTGCTTTCGGACGGCAGGACCTATCTTGCGATCGCCGCTGCAGACGGTGCTCTCTCGATCACCGAACTCCAGCTGGCCGGCAAGAAGAAGATGGCTGTCAAGGACTTCCTCATCGGATTCAGAGAGCCGCAGTCATACGGAACGACCAAGGGAACATCATCACAGATAACTGGAAAGCATGCATAAGACAGTCGTCATAATCTGCGACGGAAGATTTCCGAAGTCGGACTATCCTCGCTATCTGATCAGCAACGCGGATTATGTGATCTGCTGCGACGGAGCGCTGCAGAAATTCATCCGCAACAGCGAGGCGATATTCGGGGAGAAGAAGCTTCCGGATGTCGTGGTCGGCGACATGGACTCATTGCCTCAGTCTCTGCGCAAAAGGCACAGCGACATCATAGTGCAGATCGACGAACAGGAGCATAACGACCAGACCAAGGCCTTCAGATGGGCCATCGAAAACATAAAGGACATTTCGCAGATCTATATCCTCGGCGCGACAGGAGAAAGGGAAGATCATACCATCGGCAACATTTCCCTGCTGATGGAATATGCGAGGATGTATGACCTTGAAGGAATGGGGATCAATGTCGAGATGGTGTCAGACCATGCGACCATATTTGCCGTGACCGACACTTTCGAGATGGACTGCGGAGAAGGAAGAAGAATCTCGATATTCAGTCCTGACAACAGTCTGCGCATATGTTCGGAAGGTCTGGAATGGCCTACAGACGACGTCGTTTTCGACAACTGGTGGAAAGCGACCCTTAACAGAGCATCACAGGACCACATAAAGCTGACCTTCAGCCACAGGTCCATTGCTTTGATAATGATGAATTAATCAGGAAAATCCGTCCTATTTATTAGGATTTCCGCGATTTTAATTATAATTTTGACACATAAATCGAAATACGATTTAAATTCATTACAGAATGAACACTGACAAGTACATCCCTACCACCGAGGCGATTGACCATGCGGCAACCGTGCTTTCGGAGATTCTCGAACCGACCCCGTTCGTAAAGAACAACAATCTCTCCGACATCTATGATGCCGAGGTATACCTGAAAAGAGAAGACCTCCAGATGGTGAGGTCCTACAAGATAAGGGGCGCATACAACAAGATACGCTCCCTCTCGCCGGAGTCTCTAGAGAACGGCATTGTCTGCGCCAGCGCCGGAAACCATGCCCAGGGAGTCGCATTCTCGTGCAGCAAGCTCCAGATAATGGGATCCATCTTCATGCCGGTGACAACTCCAAAGCAGAAGATCGAGCAGGTAAGGATGTTCGGAAGGGAATTCATCGAGATAGTGCTCACAGGAGACACATTCGACGCAGCCAATTCGGCAGCAATCAAATATGCCAATGAGAACGGCAAGACCTTCATCCCGCCGTTCGATGACCCGAAAGTCATGGAAGGACAGGGCACCATAGGAAGGGAGATCCTCAACCAGACTTCAGCGCCGCTCGACTACATATTCGTACCTATCGGAGGTGGCGGACTTGCATCGGGACTCGGTTCCTACATCAAGGCGATGTCTCCTCAGACCAAGATTATCGGTGTTGAGCCGGGAGGAGCGCCATGCATGAAGGCGGCGATCGAGAACGGCTGTCCTATTGAGCTGGAAGAAATAGACAAATTCGTGGACGGAGCTGCTGTGAAGAAGGCCGGCGCCATGACATATGAAGTCTGCAAGGAAGTGCTCGACGACATCGTGATCGTCCCTGAAGGCGCTGTCTGCACCATGATCATCCAGATGTACAACAAGAGCGCGATCGTTGTAGAACCTGCAGGAGCCCTCGCGACAGCAGCGTTGAGGTTCTATGCGGACAAGATCAAGGGCAAGAGGGTCGCATGCATCGTCAGCGGAAGCAACAACGACATCACAAGAATGGAGGAGATCCGCGAGAAATCCCTTCTCTATGAAGGCCTAAAGCATTACTTCATAGTTGAGTTTCCTCAGAAGCCTGGAGTGATCGTTTCATTCATCAACAATGTCATCGGACCTTCGGACGACCTCGTGCTCATCCAGTACATGAAGAAGACGAACAAGAATCAAGGACCTGCCCTCATCGGCATCGAGCTGGCTTCAAAGGACGACTTCGAGCCGCTTATCGCAAGAATGGACGCCATCGGCATCAAATACGAATATATAAACGAGAATAACCAATTATTTGAAATACTAATCTGATACAATCATGGCAAATATTGACTGGAGCAAACTCACATTTTCCTACACTAAGACAAACACTATCCTCACCACCACTTTCAAGGACGGCGAATGGTCTCCTGTAGAGAGCACAACTGACGACTATATGAAGGTAAGCACCTTCTGCGGTGCCTTCCACTATGCCATCGAGTGCTTCGAAGGTCTAAAGGCGTTCAGAGGCAAGGATGGCAGGATCAGACTGTTCAGACCGGAGGAAAACGCGAAGCGACTGATCAGGTCTGCAAAATACCTGGGAATCGAAGCTCCGTCAGTGGAGATGTTCGTAGACATGTGCAAGAGGGCGGTTCTCGAGAACATCGACTACCTTCCTCCATACGAAGAGGCAGGTGCGTCCCTCTACCTTCGCCCTACCCTCATCGGTACAAACCCTCAGCTCGGCGTGCAGTCGTCTAAGGAAAGTACATTCATGATGCTGTGCTCGCCTGTAGGCGCATACGTCGGAGGAGCTCTTGACGCTGTGGATGTCGTAATCGCAAGAAACTATGACAGAGCCGCTCCTAACGGATCTGGAGCATTCAAGGTGGGCGGAAACTACGCGTGCTCGCTTTATTCTCTGAATGTGGCTCACGAACTGGGATACAAGGCTGTCCTTTATCTGGACCCTGCAACAAAGACCTACATCGACGAGTTCAACTCATCGAACTTCTTCGCGATCAAGGGCAACACCTACATCACCCCTAAGTCTGATTCCATCCTTCCTTCGATTACCAACATGTCTCTTGAGACAGTTGCGGCACACCTCGGAATGGAGGTCGAGAGAAGGCCGGTACGCGTAGAAGAGCTCAGCACATTCGAAGAGGTCGGAGAATGCGGAACAGCAGTTGTGATCACTCCTGTCCACAAACTCGTTGACAAGCCTTTCCTCGAGTCAGACGAGGAGACCGTATACACTTACGGCGACGGCCAGTGCGGTCCTAAGTCCCTCAAGCTCTACAACTACATCAAGGCCATCCAGCGAGGCGAGACCGAAGACGTCTTCGGCTGGATTGTCTTTGTCGACTGATGTAACACATAATAATCCGACCCTGCTGTTGCAGGTGACATGCCACCCCCCTGGCAAGGGGGACGTCCTCAAAGAGGACAGGGGGTCACCGGAATACAGCAGGGTCGGATTATTTATACCCATAGCTCCCGACGGAAACCGGACTATATATGATTATCAATTAGTTATCGTATTTACAAGCGGAATTGCAAGCGGTAAAGGATAATTTTAAGCAAAATCTGCATTTTGCATATTTCTATGCCTTTTTTCATTCAGCTTGGCCGGAATACTGAACGTAACATGTATGTTATGAGTGTTTGGCTAGCAACTTTACTTTCAACCTAGCTTGCACCCTTACATACAATTGTACTAGCAACTTTGACCTAAGCATTTATTGAAAAACTTCCAGCGGGCCACTTTTACATCATCTAATCCTTCTTTAAATTTACTTTAATTCTAAATAGTAATAGTTTTAAGCTTCGTATTAACCACCAATATCTTTGCTTGACGATAAGTTTAAAGTGAGGCTTCTCGTGTCTTAGTTTACAATCAAAGTTCTCACACAATCCACCACATTTTGTGCATTGGTATTTTGCAATATATAAATTATACGCTTTAAGTACTATGTCTTGCAAATCTTGAATCTCATCAATCAAACTATTCTTACCTGTTACTATATCAAGCAGTTTCCGAATATCTTCTTGCAGGAAATGATTGTTAGGTAAATTTATTAATTCCTCAATCTTTCCTATAAACATCTTTTGTTTCTTAAGTGCTTTTTTGCAGGCTATAAGTGAACGAATAATCAGCTTATAATCGGAATCAAAATTATCCAGATTGATAATGCCGACAGTTTTTAAATTTTCGGTTTTTTGTATTATTTTTTCTTTGTGTTCACTGAGGTCTTTAATAGTTCTATTCCAATCGAATATTTCTGCTTTAAGAGCATTTACAGCGGTTTGTCCATATCTAAAACTGATTAATTGCTCATACGCTTGATTTTCATCAATTTTATTGAATGTATATAAATCAATAATTCTATCAATTTCAAAAATACCTTTTTTGTTATTTGTGTATGTCTGAATTATACAAAATAGAACAATTACTATTAGGATAACCGCTACACTAAATTCAAAAGTTTCAAAATTGGGTTTGCTGATAAAAAGACTCTTGAATACAGTTGGGGAATGGAAAGAAATAATGCAAATAAGTATGTAATTGATAGCGGTTGCCGAGAGGTTTAACCATCTCTCTTTAAATGGATACATTTTTAATTCAGCAACCACAAATTTATTCCTAAGCAACGATATATATATTAGTGTTATCAATTTTAATACAAATAAAACCAGCCAGCAATAATATAGGAAACAAGATATTTTGCATAGATATAACCAAATACAGATACTAAGGGAAAGTATCGCTTGAAGAACTATTGATATTATGGGAGCTTCATCTTTAATCGTGCGTATTCTTTCAGAAGAGAATAGTCTTGTTCGAGGTTTTATGATAATATATATGTATGAAATAATAAAGAGGAATCCTAAAGAGACAATAATGCACGACTGATCCCAAATGACACTACTAGCTTTCTCTTTTAGTAGAGTGTACAGATATATGCAGAGTGTCACTAATGAACCGAGTTCTACCCATATATTTCGTCCGGATATTTGTGAAATTGCGTACTCTCTATCCCTCTCTGAATACAAGAAAGATAGGAATTCTGATTTTGTGTAATCGTTTGGTATCATATCAGGCTTATTTAAAATCAAAGATTTGAACGGCTAACTGAATAACCTTATTAGGGTCCTGTGGTAGTCGAAACTTATAATTAGGCCATTCGGAAGAATTGTTATTGTCTTGAGAAATATATGCTGAGTGTTTTGCAATACTATCTTTAATGGTATTGATAACAGTCGAAATAGATATCTGCTTAACAAATATTAAGAGAGAAGTTTTACTATCTCTCCATGTTAAATAACTTAATAGCTGATCTATTGCTTCAAGGAAGGCCTTCTTGCCCTTCCAAATTTTACATTCTGCAATGAAGATGATAGAACCATTATGTTTAATCATAATGTCGGTCTTACCGTTATGGTTAAACGATTCTCCAGTAGTAGATAAAGAAGTAAAAGTTGCATTTAATTGTGCAAGAAATAGTGCTCTAATACATTCCTCGTTCTGATTCCGAACAGTTTCAGGATACTGTTCCAAACTCCGTCCAATTCTTTGAATGGTATCTAATATTTGATGATATGTTTCA
>JAFUQW010000128.1 GCA_017472115.1 Bacteroidales bacterium
ACCTTTGCTTCGAAACTTATGATAGAGATTGTGGGGAAGGATATTTAATCACTCGACTCTTAGAAGAGCAGCCGTCCCTTTCGGTTGCTCTTTTGTTTTGATACAGCCGGATGGTCTAGCATTCCAACCGTTCTTATCACTGCAGTAATATCAATCATAAGTTTCATGAAAAGAGTGGTTAAATTAACGCTTGAGATTCGCACGGACAGTGAGAATGGCAAGCCTGCCAGTTCAGCTTCTCGAAAGAAAAGTCGGAATGGTATAATTGAACTCATTAAGGCGTATGCATTAAAGATAAAGGGACTTTAATCTATTCTCCTTGATCGGCTTCGGCTGATGTCTTATCTGCATCCGGTTGCCAAAGAGAGGTGTTCTTCGATCGAAGAATACATCTCGGCGGTTTTTCTAGCAAGTGATTACATCCCCATCCCATGCGTCCCTAATGGGGGCCATTAGTTACAAATTTTCCTTAAGTTTATAATTTCGAACTACGACGACGAATGCCATATCGTTTCTTTTCTTTGGTCGAAAGCGTCTCAGTGGTTTCCAATATATCAAAGATAGCATTCTGGTCTGTCTCATTCAAAAGACCGAAATATTCGCCATTCAATAGCTTTGAGAACGGTATCTTGAAAATTATGCCGCAATCGACAAAACTGTCATAATCTAAAAATTCAGGATAATCGCTGTGTTTCAGAAGATACTGAGCTTCTCTTACTTCATCCGAAAAATCGGCTTTTGGACTCATGTTGGTATTTACCAATATCGACCCATAACATAGTGCTATGTCTCGATCGAATCCGATTATTATAAGTCTCTTTGGCTTCTGAGTTCTGCCATTTCTGAATATCAATCCATCATCTTCAGATAAGATTGTTCTGAATAATGCTCCAACCTGAATCTTTTCTTCCGTGACCTTCCGCTGACCGTTTATATATTCTTCCTGCAACTGTCTCAGATCCATGCCAACTCCCTCTTATTGATTTGTCTTTCCCTGATAATCTCAAGCATCGAGTCAGATGCACCTCCGGCTTTTGCTATATCAAATAGTGGGATACATGTATCCTCTCCGGTCTCCATCGCCTTCTTTCTCGCTTTCTTGAAAGCGGCGTCCTGGTGAGAGAGTTTAGACAATTCAAACGATTCAATTGCCAGACATTCAGATACACAACGATCTAAAGTCTTAATATTGGAAACAGACAGCTCATCTTCGTCGTATGTCACTCCTTGATTAAGGGATACAATCTGATGACCGTCTCTTTCAACTATATTCAATGCAGATATAAACTCTTCAAGGCCGATTGTCAATTCTGTGTTTTTTCCTTCAACACATCTGATGACTTTGTATGTCAGAGACGGTACAGGACCATGCTTGCGCACTACAAAAGTGTCATTGAACAATGGCAAACCGTATTTGACAAGGTGCTCTTGCTGAGCGAAATACATAGATTTGAACAGATGGATATAATCCATCCCACCCTGCGATTTCCCCAACACATAACACACTACAGCCTTAAGCTTCTGTATGTCATCTATGCTTTTCATATAACTACAATAATTTATTAAGATAATTTCAAAACAAGTGCCTGTCTGTTACAAATTTTCCTTAAGTTTTTTCCAGTACTCTTCACCGAAGAGGACCCATGCTGCGGCGCAGCAGCCGGCGAGGAAAGTGAAGATGACGAGCATCTTGGCCTTGCTTGGGGCAGCTTTCCTGTTAGGGATGGTTACGGGTTCGAGGACTGCGAACACAGGCTTTGCCTCCTGCTCCTTGATACGGGCAGCTTCAAGCTGAGTGGCGATCTGAGAATAAACCTGATAAGCCAGGTTCATTTCCTGCTGGAGTCTTTCCCTCTCCGCCTGAGCACTCTGAAGTACGACATTCTTGTTGGCATCTGCGTACTTGGCATAAGCCTGCTGTGCGTCGTAATAGTCCTGCTTGCGCTGCTCGTAAATCACCGTGAGGTTCTCTACATCCTGACGAGTTTTAGAGGTACGGTAGTCAGACATATACGCCTTGAGGTTTTCCATCACGGCTTCCACGACTGCCGCAACCACGAGAGGATCCTGCATTTCAGTTGAAATCTGAGTCTTTCCGGTCTTTTTGTCAACTACAACCGAAATATTATCCCTGAAATACTTCACTACTCCCCTCTCCTTCTTCGGAAGATTCTGCGGGTTGAGATCCGACATAGGAGTTTCAGGCTCCTCCTCTTTTCCGATCGACATGACCCAACCGAGCGCCTTGAAAGGAGCACTGATGACGTAGCTCCACCAAGGACTTTTCTGATACTCGAGCATATAGTCAAGAAGGGTGGTATTGATCACGCTGTCCTTACGCTCGAAAGTCACAGGAAGGTCGAAAAGTTCGAAAATGAACGGTGTTGAAGCTACCACGTCTGGAAACATCTCGATGCTGATGGCATCGACACTGTTGTCAAGGCTTACTCCCATCATCGAAGCTATGGAACTTACACCGGAACCCATACGCTGCTCAGTCTCGGGAGCAAGGGTCACTGATGCATAATAGGTCTTAGGAATGCTGAATCCGATGATCAGACCGAGGACTGCTCCTACGCCGCACCATTTGAGGATCATCCATCTTTTTTTCCAAAGTATGGAAATCAGCTCCATTATATCAATTTCCTGCTCTTCAGGAAGAGTCTGCGATTCCATATAATTGTTATCTGACATTTTTTCTATTTAGAGTTAAGAATAATATTACCTATAGTTGCAACCATTGTAGCAAGTGATGATGATGTAGTCGCTATGCTGAGGATATTCTGAAGAACACCCTCCTTGACGCGTTTCTCAGGAACGATGATCTCACAACCCGGCTGAACAATATTCTTGCTGAAACGGCGGGCCCTTGCAACATTACCATTTATATATACTATATACGCACGGTTTTTCTTAGCCTTGAATCCAAATCCTCCGGCCTGCTTGATATACTCGTTGACAGACATGTCTGAAGAATATGAGACCACATTCGGATAAAGGACATTGCCTGAAATCTGTACTGTACTGAGAAGTTCCGGAATGAGAAGTACATCGCCTTCTCTGAGCGTAATGTCAGAGTCAGAGCCGGGATTGCTGAGCGCCTTCTCAAGATCGATACCGACGAAATATATTTCAGAACGGCTCAGATTGTCAACAGAAAGAGAATCAAGTGAATTTTCAAGAACCTCAAGCGAATACTGCATACGTGTCCTTTCCTCCGGAGTCATGCGGCGGCTGAGTCTTGCACCTTTAATATATGCCCAATCAGATACTCCACCTGAAAGTTCCACCAGATCAGATAGTCTTGCATTCTTGTGTGGGAGAGCATACATTCCAGGGAAGAGAACTTCACCCTCTATGCGAACATGGTTCTGTGCAGCATATCCGGGACTTCTGCGGACATAGACATGATCATATGGCTCAAGCAGGAAATCGGCCTCTTCATCAACGACATAGCCATCCTTCACGGCAAATGTGAAATTATATGCAAGAGTATCGATCGATTCCATACCTTCCGGATTCTTTACACGACGGCTGACATCGATCTTCACTGTCGATGCCGATTCCAGAAGACCACCAGACTGAAGTATGATGTCCTCGATAGTGGTATTGTCGGCATAAACGAAAGAGCCGGGCTTGGCAACTTCACCAGAAACCGTAATGAATCCGAGATCCGCCAGATCATGAATGCTGGATATGCTCAGGATATCATTTCTCTTGAGTTCGATATCAGGTGCTTCTCCTGCAAGAATAGCCTTAAGGTCAACAGGAATAACTTCAAGAGTAAGGTCCTCACGTTCACGGCTTATGAGGGCACGATTGGTGAACGCATCTCCCTTGAGTCCGTCAGCAGCAGATACGAGTTCTGAAACTGTATTGATCTTGTCGCTCAGCTGATAGATGCCCGGGCGATAAACCGCTCCCTTGATCTCGAGTTTGTTCTCGAAACGGTCAAGCATCTCCCCTACTGTGATTGCGTCACCATCCATAAGTGAGAAGGTTGGATACTCATTCTCGTCGATAGTGTAAACCTGATACTCGCGACCGTTCTGACGGATAAGGTTGAGGTTAGCCTTATAGGCATTGCCCATGAATCCTCCTGCAAAATCGATAATGTCATCAAGAGTCTCACCGTCTTTCATCTCATATATCATAGGACGCTTGACACTTCCTGAAATGTCAACGAACATTTCATAAGTCGGCACGAGAATGATATCTCCTTCCTGAAGGATTATGTCATCAGGAGACTGGCCCTTGATGATGAAATCATACATATCTATCTTCTGGATGGACTTGCCTTCCCTGATCAGTTCGATATTTCTTACGCTTCCGAGATTGCTGAATCCTCCGGCACGATAAAGTGCATGATATACATTCGACAATGATGACAGATAGTATGTGCCCGGCACATTGACTTCTCCCATCACATTCACCTGAATGGTTCTGATGGATCCGAGAGTAAGCTTGATTTCAGACTTGGCATTCTCTCCGTCAACGGAATATATCTTGTTGAGCTGACGGCGCATATATGCATCTGCAGCCTTGACTGTCATACCGTTCAGATAAACCAGACCTACATCCGCGATATTGATGAAACCGTCAGGTGAAATGGTCTGCCGGATCGTGTTCTGATTGGTGCCCCATATGTCGATGATGATCTCATCTCCGGGACCAAGTTTATAATTCTCCGGAGTCGCAATATTGGAACTTGGTGCGAAAGAAAGGTTCCTGTTGTTGAATATATTGTGACCGAAAACAGGGTTACTGCTTATGGCCTGATTCTGTGCCTGATTCACGACTGTCTCGACAGCCACCTGTGATGCGATGAGTTCAACTTCACCGGCAGACACATCTGTCAGTCCTTCCTCAGATCTTCTTGACCTTTCCTGAGAGCTGACCTGACGCACAGCCTCAGTTGTTCCATGCATATCTTCGAGACGTTTCTTGATTCTCTCGGCCTGAGCCTTGGTCACACCTCTTGTAGCAAGTTCCTTTATGATTTCCTGCTGCGACTTGCCGGAAGCAAGTCCGTCCTCCACATACGCATACACTGCGTCATCGGACATCTGAGCCATTGCCGGAATCGAGAAGAAGGCAAAGGCTGATAATGCAATAAGAATTGTCGTTAATCTTTTAATCATATTTAATTCAGTTATTATCTTATTTATGAGCATCGTACTGTTCGAACTTGGAGTTCTTCGAAACATATTCGGGGACGTGTAATTTCATGAGTTTGATCATTTCAGGAATATTGACAGCCCTCGAAAGAGTCTCAAGCTGAGATATCAGATTCCTGGCATCAGTATGTTCGTACTCCCTTACTTTGGCCACACGGATCCTGTCATGTCCTGTAGGCAGGGTATTTTCCTTGTTCGAAAGCACCTCTTCATAAAGTTTCTCGCCAGGACGTAAGCCTGTATATTCAATGAGGATGTCTCTGTCCGGTTCGAAACCTGCAAGAGTGATCATCTTCCTTGCCAAGGCGTCGATCTTGACCGACTGCCCCATGTCAAATACGAAGATCTGGTTACCGGTTGACATCGTAGCCGCTTCCATCACGAGTCGGCAGGCCTCAGGAATGGTCATGAAGAACCTCACGATGTCAGGATGGGTGACAGTGACAGGACCGCCTTTTGCGATCTGCTCGCGGAAACGAGGAATCACCGAGCCGTTGGAACCGAGCACATTGCCGAATCTGGTCGTCACGAACTTGGTCTTTCCCTGAACTTCTCCACGCTCGAGAGCAAGTCCCAAAGACTGTACGTAAATCTCGGCAAGTCTCTTGGTGCATCCCATCACATTTGTCGGATTCACGGCCTTGTCTGTAGATATCATCACCATCTTCTCCACATCATACTCGATGCATTTGTCAGCTACGTTTCTTGAACCGATGGCATTTACAAGCACAGCCTCACATGGATTTTCCTCCATCAGCGGAACATGCTTGTATGCAGCAGCATGGAACACCACCTGTGGTCGGAAAAGCCTGAACGCATAGTCAAGACGCTGTTCAAGTCTTACATCTCCGATAACCGGCACAAATGAAAGGTAAGGGAATCTTTCTTCGAGTTCGAGACGAAGATTGTGCATCGGTGTCTCACTGTTGTCAAAAAGAATCAGACGCTCGACACCGAAAGTGGCGATCTGACGGCAGAGTTCCGATCCAATGGATCCTGCGGCTCCGGTGACCATCACGGTCTTACCCTTGAAATTGGCCTTTATCTGATCCATGGAAATCTGTATCTCGTCTCTGCCGAGAAGATCCTCAATCTTGACTTCACGGATCGATGAATTCATCACCTTCCCGTCAACGACTTCGTCAATACCAGGAGAGACGAGTACCTTGACATTGTTTTCCTGGCAATATTCGAGAAGCCTCTGTTCCTCCTTCTTCACATCGAGTTCCCTTGGGAAGAGAATGGCATCGAGGAAGAATCTTTCACGGAAGAGAGTGATGTCCTCTATCTTCTCGAAGTAGAATATCTTAAGACCGTCAATTCTCTGACCTCTGAGCCTCTGACCGAATTCGAGATAGCCGATTGTACTGTAATGCAAGGAATTCTGAAGTCTCTTTACGATTGCAACAGCTTTTTCGTCCGATCCGTAAACCATCACGTTCATTCTCTTTCTCGACTCCTTTATCTTGCTGCGGATGATGTCATACATGACGATCATCGCGATCCTGACAAGAAGAAGGAAAACGATGGTAAGTATCATGTCGAGTACCATCAGGAAAAACACATACGCCTTGATGCCATACGGAAGCAGCATGACAAGAGCTCCCATAAGCACGACCTTGCCGAGAGATGCGAGGCAAAGCTTGGCAAACTCTCTGAGAGTGGAATGACGTATGATGGAACGATAGGTCTTGAGCCAGTAGAACATTGCGAACGACATCACCAGAGAGGCTGAAAGCCAGACCAGGATGAAGTCAATGGTAACAAGTGACCTGAAAAGAAGCATCTTGATGAACATCAAGGAGCATATAGAGGCCGAAAGCGAGACTAAAAGATCAATCGCAAGAATCAGTTTTGAACTGAAATATCTGTCGAGATGTAACTTGTCAACTAAATTCTGAATCTTTCCCATTCCTTAAACAAGATTAGACCATGATGCAGTAAAGGTCACCCGGACAACGTTATATCCGCGTGATAATCAAGAAAATATGAGCCTATTTCTCAGGCAAAATCGGCATGCGCTATCCAGCAACAATTGACAATTCTGCATCATATGTACATAAAACCATGCAAATATAGTCAAAAGATGCCGAAAAAGAAAGTGAAATGTGAATAAATTACCCCCCCCCGTAAAATGTTCAGGTTCAGATAAGTTCAAGTTCCTGAAGAGGGATGTAGTTGGTGGTGATGGCAAACATGCCAGGAAGCTCCACCATGACACGGCGTGATTTTTTGATCCTTACCACTATACCTTCAACTCCTTTGAAAGGTCCGTCGGTAATGCGCACCTTCTGACCTTCGCGGAGCTTGGCAGAGACCTCCTTGAGATAGAGGACCTCATCGGACATGGTGCGGCTGATAACCATGAAATCTTCCATGGCCTTATCCGGAACAACGATCGGATTGCGGGTGGATTTATCCCAGATGAAACGGGCAGGACAACCTTCTCCGAGGTCGCACATGTATCTTCTCAGTTCTTCGTAGGAAGTCTTTACGAAACAGAGGTTTGCGACTGCAGGGACTATCTTCGTCACTGTCTTGCCGTTCTTCTCGATTTTCTTGCGGCACATAGGGACAAAGGTCTCGAACCCGGCCTCATTGAGCCGGGTCTGGAACTTGAGTTCACGAGAGTAGGTAACGCGTATGGCGTACCACTGAGTCTGTGTTTCCATAAATGCCGTAACAAAAAAAAGAAGCCAAATCTCTGATCTGACTTCTTATCCAGTGGGAGCAGAGGGAGTCGAACCCCCGACCCTCTGCTTGTAAGGCAGATGCTCTAAACCAACTGAGCTATGCTCCCTCAAACAGGATTGCAAAGATACGGATGTTTTTTGATTCTGCAAATTTTATTTCAATAAATTTATCAGAATGACATATATTTTGCATATCTTTGCACCCGCGAATGGGGATGTTTTGGTTTTGACAGCATCAGACATCGGACAGTAAGCACGCCGGGCGTTGTAGGTTTGCCCGTTAATCTCGGCCTTCGAACTTTTAGTTGGCAACAACTCTTATGCACTCGCTGCGTAGTCTGCCAAGCACACTACCTTAATCCGCGACGCCAAGGCTGCGTCGCCGACGAGTATCCCTCTGACCTTTAAGCCGGTTATGGTCGGAATCCGGGGTATCATTCAAACCGGATGCACGGAGCGACTCCTTTAAACTCCGCCAAGACTTCAAGGATAAGCGCAAGATGGCCTGTCTGACGGCAGCCTTGCGTCGAAAACCAAAGACAGACTAAGCGTGTAGAAAGCCGCCTGGTGCGGTGTTTGGACGGCGGTTCGAGTCCGCCCATCTCCACAAAGAAGAGGTTCACAGTTTTACTGTGAACCTCTTCTTTGTGGAGATAAACTTATTGCCCCCTGTCACTCTCAGTTAGCAGGTGCGGTCGGCTGAGCCTTCTGAGGCTGAGCACCTGGTTTCTGATTTGATGCAGCCTTCTGGTCCTTCTCGACGATTCCGGCAATCTTGTCGAACTCATCCTCAGTGATCATACGACAATTACCATTGAAGGTCGAGCCGAGTTCAACCGAAAGCCTTCTTACATTAAGGTTGCCGTTAACCGTACAGCCATCCTTGAGGGACAGCGTATTCTTGACGAACACATTGCCATCCATCTTGCCCCACAGGTCAATGTTCTCACAGATCACATCTCCCTTGACATCCGCGCTCTCACCTACCACTACGCGACCTTTTGTCTGAACCTTACCTTCGAATGTACCGTCAATACGGATATCGTATGGAGACATTATCTCTCCTTTGATGATGGTACCTGATGAAATCCTGCTGATGGAATTCACATTTACCACAGGTTCTGTTTTTGCCATAATTTCTTATTTTATTATAGTTTGCTGTTATTCGCACATGTTAAATAACCTTGTGCAGAGGTTACATGCCTTTGCCGTGGCAGTTCTTGTACTTCTTGCCGGAGCCGCAAGGACAAGGATCGTTACGTCCCACCTGCTTCTCCACATGCACCGGCATGTTGCTCTTTGCCTCTCCTCCGTTGGTGACAAGGTCTGTCCTGCTGGTCCGCATCTGGCTCATGTCATTCTTCCTCTGCTGAGGAGCTGGAGCCTTTGCCTGGGATGCGTCACGAAGCGGAATGAATGCCCTCAAAAGGAATGAAAGCACATTCTTGTTCAGGTCTTCAAGAAGCTGGCTGAAAAGGTTGAAACTTTCGAACTTATAGATGAGAAGAGGGTCCTTCTGCTCGTAAGTCGCATTCTGAACCGACTGCTTGAGGTCGTCCATATCACGCAGATGCTCCTTCCATTTCTCATCGATCTGCCAGAGGGTGATGGTCTTGCTGAGCACTCGTGCAATCTCCTTTCCTTCAGACTCATACGCCTTCTTGAGATTGACTGAAAGGGTCAGCATCTTGCGGCCGTCGGAGATAGGAATGGCGATGTTTTCATATATAGCGGCCTGTTTCTCATAAACCTCCTTGATGATAGGGTATGCCCTCTGGACCATGGTGTCCATACGACGCTGATAGGTCTTGAGCATATTCTCATGGAGTTTATCTGCGAGCGCCTTCTCGTTTGCCTTGTTGAAGAACTCCTCGTCAAAGCCGAGGTCTGTAGAAAGGGCCATCATGACCATCTCCGAGAATGATTCATAGTCATAGCTCTCGGCCTTCTCTGCGAAGATCTGAGCCATGTCCTGCATCATGTTCATGACGTCGATCTCGACTCTTTCGCCTGAAAGGGCGTTGCGTCTCTTGGTGTAGATGACCTCACGCTGCGAGTTCATAACATCGTCATATTCGAGGAGTCTCTTACGGATACCGAAGTTATTCTCCTCAACCTTCTTCTGTGCCCTTTCGATGGAGCTGTTGAGCATAGGGGCCTCAAGAGCCTCGTGCTCTTCCATTCCGAGACGGTCAACCACACTGGCTATCTTCTCTGATCCGAAAAGACGCATGAGCTTGTCTTCAAGAGACACATAGAAGATGGATGAACCCGGATCTCCCTGACGTCCGGACCGTCCGCGGAGCTGACGGTCAACTCGACGGCTGTCGTGACGCTCGGTACCTATGATGGCAAGACCTCCTGCCTCCTTGACTTCGTCAGGCAGCTTGATGTCGGTTCCTCGACCGGCCATGTTCGTCGCGATGGTAACGGTAGAAGGTTCTCCGGCATGTTTCACGACCTCCGCTTCACGTGCATGCTGCTTGGCGTTGAGCACCTGATGGTCTATGCCGCGAAGCCTGAGCATACGGCTGAGGAGCTCCGATGTCTCGACGTCGGTGGTACCCACGAGAACAGGACGTCCTTCCTTGGTAAGTTCTACGATCTTGCCGATCACGGCCTCGTATTTTGCCTTCTTTGTTTTGTATATCAGGTCATTCTGGTCAATTCGTGCGATAGGCCTGTTGGTCGGGATCACCACAACATCGAGCTTATATATCGACCAGAACTCACCCGCCTCTGTCTCTGCCGTACCGGTCATACCGGCAAGCTTATGATACATTCTGAAGTAGTTCTGGAGAGTGATGGTCGCAAATGTCTGGGTAGCAGCCTCGACCTTAACATTTTCCTTAGCCTCCACGGCCTGATGGAGTCCGTCACTCCAGCGGCGTCCTTCCATGATACGTCCGGTCTGCTCATCGACAATCTTGACCTTTCCGTCCTGGATGATGTAGTCGATCTCCTTGTCGAACATGGTGTAGGCCTTGAGGAGCTGGCTCACGGTGTGGACACGCTCCGACTTAAGGGCGAATTCAGCAAGGATCTCATCCTTCTTCACCTGCTTCTCCTCAGCAGAGAGACTGCTGTCCTTCTGAACCTCGGCCACAGCAGCTCCGACGTCAGGAAGGACGAAGAAATTGCTGTCCGAAAGGTTGCCTGTGATGAGGTCACGTCCCTTGTCGGTCATGTCAACCGAATGCTGCTTCTCGTTGATGACGAAGAAGAGTTCGTCCGTAATGAACGGCATCTCACGCTCGTTGTCCTGGATATAGTAGTTCTCGACCTTCTGGAGAAGCTGCTTCATGCCCGGCTCACTGAGGAACTTGATGAGCGGCTTGTATTTAGGATAACCTTTGAATGCTCTGAAAAGGAGGACTCCACCATCCTTTTCATTACCTTCGGCGATGAGCTTCTTGGCCTCGTTCAGGAGCTGGTTGACGAGAGTCTTCTGGTTGCTGAAAAGTCGCTCCACCAACGGCTTGTACTCCATGAACTGCTGGTCCTCACCCTTAGGTACAGGTCCTGAGATGATGAGAGGTGTACGCGCATCATCAATAAGAACGGAGTCAACCTCATCGACGATCGCGAAGTGATGCTTGCGCTGCACAAGGTCGTTCATCGATGTGGCCATATTGTCGCGGAGGTAGTCGAAACCGAACTCGTTGTTGGTACCGAAGGTGATGTTGCATGCATATGCCTTTCTGCGGGCGTCGCTGTTAGGCTGATGCTTGTCGATGCAGTCAACGCTGAGTCCGTGGAACATATAAAGAGGACCCATCCATTCGGAGTCTCGCTTCGAGAGGTAGTCATTGACCGTCACCACATGTACTCCCTTACCTGCCAATGCGTTAAGGAAAACAGGAAGCGTAGCTACAAGGGTCTTTCCTTCTCCGGTCGCCATCTCGGCTATCTTTCCCTGATGGAGGACGATACCTCCGATGAGCTGCACATCATAATGCACCATATCCCAGGTCACCTCGTTTCCTCCGGCCATCCAGTGGTTCTGCCAGAGAGCATAGTCGCCCTCGATGGTCACGAATTCCTTGGTAGTGCTGAGAAGGCGGTCGAAATCCGTCGCCTTAACCTTCACGACAGGATTTTCCTTGAAACGTCGCGCAGTTGACTTCATGATGGCAAATGCCTCCGGAAGAATCTCGTCAAGCACCTTTTCGATTGTCTCGTCTATCTTCTTTACAAGTTTGTCAGACTCGGTGGCAAGGTTTTCCTTCTGGCTGAGAGGAATATCCTTCTCAAGTTCCGCCTTGATCTCAGCAACCCTCTTCTCGTCAGCAGCTATCGCTGCACTGATCCTGTCCTTGAGTTCCTGACATCTCTCTCTGAGTTCATCATCAGAAAGGCAGTCTATCGCCTTGTAAGCCTCTAACACCTTGTCTAAAGTAGGCCTGATGGCCTTCATATCACGGTCCGCCTTGGTACCGAACAATTTCTTGAAAACGTCTGTAAATGACATATCTGTTATTTTTATATTCAAAATAGGTTGTCTGCACGGCATAGTGCAAACAACCTACAAATATAGTGACAAATAAGGATTTACCCAAATTTTTCAATTTCAGAGATACAGAAGGACAATGAATCCTTCCAATGGCAAATTTCTTTGCCGAATGTTGACTTGAATTTCGTCTTGTCAAGAACCGAATAAGCCGGTCGGCGTACATTTGAAGGATATTCCCCGGTGCTGCAAGGCAACACGGTGCAGACCGTGCCGGAAAGATCGCATATCTCCTTGGCGAAGTCATACCACGAACATACGCCTTCATTGGTATAATTATATATTCCTTCCTTCCCTACCGTCCCATCCCCGATCACGTCAAACATGGCATCGACAAGATCGCGGGCATATGTAGGAGTTCCCACCTGGTCACATACGACCTTGAG
The DNA here is from genome assembly GCA_017472115.1 of Bacteroidales bacterium. Next base: position 12,767 of record JAFUQW010000128.1, read on the forward strand.
GACGGGCTGCTGCTCTGACTTCGCAAGGATTGTCCTGACGAAATTCCTGCCGTACGGACTGAAGAGCCACGCTGTCCTGAAGATCAGATAACGGCATCCCGAAGCCATGACAGCCTCTTCGCCGGCTAACTTCGACTTTCCGTATTCACTTACAGGATATGCCGGATCATCCTCCTTATACGGTCGCGAAGATTCACCGTCAAAAACATAATCCGTGGAAACATGGATGAGCAGTGCGTCATTGGCCCTTGCCGCTTCAGCAAGATATGACACTGCCGCAGCATTTACAGAAAACGCTTCAAGGGATTCCGTCTCCGCCTTCAGGACATCGGTATATCCGGCGCAGTTGATGATTATTTCAATATTCTCATCCTTAATGATCTGCGCCACCGCTTCCCTGTCGGTAATATCCAGATGCCGTACCCGTCCGTCATTCCCGGGCCTGAGCGAATGTGCGGTAAAAACGAATTCATGGTCTGCATCATAACATGAATCCATTATCGTACGTCCGAGCTGGCCGTTGCTGCCTGTCACAAGAATCTTCATATCATTCAATATTCAAACGGGATTTCCGCATCTCTCAGGCGCGGATGTCTTGAATCCTTCTCGGAAAGAAGGACCTTGTCAGCCGGTACTCCCCAATCTATATCGAGATCGGGATCGTTCCATGCAATGGCCCCTTCCGACTGAGGTGCATAATAGCTGTCGCATTTGTATTGAAATACCGCCTCTTCCGAAAGCACTGCAAAACCATGTGCAAAGCCACGTGGTATGAAGAACTGACGGTGGTTATCTTCAGTGAGTTCCACCGCGACATGCTTTCCGTAGGTAGGAGAGCCTTTTCTGATGTCAACAGCCACATCAAGGACCCGGCCCTTTATGACACGTACAAGCTTGGCCTGAGCATATGGTGGTTTCTGAAAATGAAGCCCCCTCAGAACCCCGTAGCATGACTTGCTTTCGTTGTCCTGGACAAAATGAGTCCGGGCGACCTTTTCCTCGAAATCTCTTTCGGAAAAAGATTCGAAGAAATATCCTCTGCTGTCACCGAACAGTTTCGGTTCGATTATCACTACTCCGGGAATCTCAGTCTGGATTACGTTCATGGGTTATTCTTTTGATTCTGAGTCTTTACTTTATCACCCTGATGCTTAGGTACTCAAAGTAAAGCACCGTCGTCAGGTATATAGCCGGGATCCGGAGGAAGCGGTTTTCCGGCCGCCAAAGCTCCGGCACCTGCTGCCACCGCAAGAGCGTCGCAGCGTTCATTTTCGGGATGTCCGGCATGCCCCTTTATCCAATGGAAAGCGACCCTGTGCTTCTGAAGAAGCGGCGCGAACCTCATCCACAGATCCGGATTCTTTACCTTGGCGAATCCCTTGCGCTTCCAGTTCTCGAGCCATCCTTTGTTGATCGCATTCACCACATAGGATGAGTCGCTATAGACATGCACCTCCGCGTTCTGCCACTTTATCGCCTCTAGCCCCTTTATCACTGCAAGAAGTTCCATCCTGTTGTTGGTGGTGAGACTGAACCCTTCAGACATTTCCTTTACCGCGCCCGCACATTTAAGCACGACGCCATAACCTCCGGGACCCGGATTACCGCTGGACGCTCCGTCAGTATATAGAAATATAGGAGGCTTAGGTGCAACTATGGTTTCAGTAATCATGCGGTGCTACTCGATTATCCTTCCTCCGCGAGGCTTGATCTCCGTATCAGGCATCTTCACGGTCATACGGTTCTCGACCAGTTCGTCATAATCCGCGCGACGGTTATAAATGTCGATGGCAGTGTAGATGGCGGACATCATGGAACGCGGATCGGCCATGTCGCGTCCAGCCATTTCGTATGCCGTACCATGGTCAGGAGATGTCCTGACGACAGGAAGACCTGCCGTGTAATTGACTCCGTCCTCGAATGCCAGAGCCTTGAAAGGAGTAAGTCCCTGGTCGTGGTACATGGCAAGGACCGCATCGTACTTGCTGTAATTTCCAAGTCCGAAGAAGCCGTCAGGCGAATACGGTCCGAACGCGAGGATACCTTCCTCATTGGCAGCCTTGACTGCCGGCAGGATGATCTGCTGCTCCTCATCACCGAGAAGTCCGCCGTCACCGCAATGCGGATTAAGTCCGAGCACGGCTATCTTAGGCTGATCCACACCGAAATCCCTCTGCAGGGATGCCTTCATAAGTCTGAGTTTCTTCAGTATCTTCTCCTGAGTAATGCTGCCGCAGACATCCTTGAGCGAAATATGGCCTGTCACGACTCCGACCTTGAGACGGTCACATACCATTATCATTGCCACCTCATCTACTCCGAACTCCTTTTCAAGATACTCAGTGTGTCCTGTATATCCGAATCCTTCGCTGACCATGGCCCTCTTGTTGATAGGCGCAGTCACAAGCACATCTATATATCCCGCCTTTATATCTTCCACAGCCCTTTCGAGGGATGTCATGGCCGACTTGGCTGATTCAGCCGTAGGTTGACCCGGCTCGACGAAAACATTCTCCGGCAGACAATTCACGATATTCACCCTCTTCTGATGGACATCCTTCGCTGAATTTATCACATTGGTACTGATCTGGTCGATATTGTGAATCTGTTTCTTGTAGAATCCGAATATCTTGGACGAGCCATAGATCACCGGAGTACATAGATCCAGCATCCTTTCATCTGCAAGCGCCTTGATGATGACCTCGTACCCGATGCCGTTGCCGTCACCCTGAGTGATCCCTACTACTAATTTCCTTGCCATTGCGTTTGTTTTTTTTGAATTCAACCTACAAATATAACCATTTTAGTTAAGAAACCGTTTAAATTTTTCTACGAAAAATATCATTTGTTGAAACAGCCGTATTCTAATCAAAAATTCAATCAGTTTCTGAATGTAAAAAATGAATGATGCAGCTTTTACCGTGATCCGCACCATGCTGACTGTCAGGAGTTTGAGTAGGTTGGCCCGCATGGCCGGGACGTCGGGCCGAGCATATCTACACCCTGATAATCTGTTGTTTACGAATCACAGAGAAAGTAGCGCTGCATAATCAGTCATACATTACATGACGAAAGTTTATGAATGGAATATGGATAATTTGTGGAGAGTTTTGTAAATTTGCCGTGATATGGCACATGCTGTATATATTTTTGCCTCAGAAACTGTTGAGTACATGATTTGATTTGTCAGGATATTATGGAGAAGAGTGCTCTGGAAATGGATATTCAGTTTCTTCCGGGAGTCGGGCCGAAGAGGGCCGATCTTCTGCGGAAGGAACTTGGCGTGGGCACTGCGGGTGAGCTGATCAGGCTTTATCCGTTCCGGTATATCGACAGGAGTTCCATGGTCAGGATAGCCGATGCAAGGCCTGACATGGCATATGTGCAGTTCCGCGCACGGATCATGAGGGTGGATCTGTTCGGAAACGGGTCGGCGGCAGCATGGAGCGGAGGTAACGGAGCCAGGGCAATTGGGGCTACAGGAGCCGGAAGTGCAGCAGGAGGATCCGCCGGGAATGCGGTGAAGTTCAACATGGTAAAGAGGATGAGTGTGTGGGTGAGCGACGGAAGCGGGGAGATGGAGCTGGTGTTCTTCAAGGGTATCAAGTGGATGTACGAAAGGCTGAAGAGCGGAAGCGAGTGGGTGTTTTTCGGAAAGCCGACGGCGTTTAACGGAAGGATGAACATCGTGCATCCGGAGGTGGATTCGGTGCAGGCAGGAACGGGCATGGCGGATAGCGCCGGAACGGGTGCGGGGATGTCGATGACGGGAGTCTATCAGAGCACTGAGAAACTTAAGAACAGCGGGGTGACCGGAAAGGTGATGAACAAGCTGATGGAGGCGGCGCTGAACAAGACACTCGGGGCTGTAGAGGAAAGCCTGCCGGAACATATAATAAGGCAGTGCGGGCTCGTGCCTATACATTTTGCATTGAGGAACATTCATTTCCCGAAGGATATGATTTCGCTTGAGAAGGCGAAATACAGACTTAAATTCGAGGAGCTCTTTTACCTGCAGCTGTCGCTTCTTAAACAGAAATATGTACGCAGCAGAGCTGAGCAGGGAATCATCATGCCAAAGGTCGGTGATGCATTCAACAGATGTTACGAAGCACTTCCCTTCCCTCTGACAGGAGCGCAGAAGAGGGTGATCACGGAGATACGCAACGACATGAAGAGCGGTCACCAGATGAACAGACTTCTTCAGGGAGATGTGGGAAGCGGAAAGACAATGGTTGCGGTGCTTACGGCGTTGATCGCCATAGGAAACGGCTATCAGGCCTGTATAATGGCGCCTACGGAAGTGCTTGCCCAGCAGCATTATAAGAACATTCAGAAGTTTCTGGAGCCGACAGGCGTAAGGTCAGCTCTCCTGACAGGCAGTTCCAAGACTTCGGAGAGAAGGGAGGTTCATGCAGGGTTAGAGGACGGCAGCATAGGTATCATAGTCGGCACACATGCATTGATAGAGGACAATGTGGCATTCCGTAATCTCGGTCTGGCGATTATTGACGAGCAGCACAGGTTCGGTGTGGAACAGAGGTCGAAACTGTGGCGGAAGGCCGTGTGCGGCGCACCTCCGCATGTGCTTGTGATGACGGCGACACCTATTCCGCGTACCCTTGCCATGACTCTGTACGGCGACCTGGATGTGTCCGTTATCGACGAGCTTCCTCCGGGAAGAAAGCCGGTGCAGACAATTCATGCGACAGAAGGCAAAAGACCGGCACTATATAAGTTCATGAAGGACCAGATTGCGCTGGGACGTCAGATATTTGTGGTCTATCCTCTGATCAACGAAACGGAGAAGCTTGATTATCAAAGTCTTGAAGCAGGAGCCGAGGACATCATCAAGCACTTCCCTTTCCCAGACTACAAGACTGCGGTCGTGCACGGTAAGCAGCTGAACGACGTGAAGAAATTCAACATGGATGCATTTGCAGCCGGCCGAGCCGACATTCTCGTGGCGACTTCTGTGATAGAGGTAGGAGTGGATGTGCCTAACGCCTCGGTTATGGTCATCGAGAGTGCGGAAAGGTTCGGTCTGAGCCAGCTTCATCAGCTGCGTGGGCGAGTGGGACGAGGAAGCGAGAAGTCGTACTGCGTGCTGATGACGGGCCATAAGATGAGCAAGGAATCGAAGCACAGGATAGAGCTGATGTGTGCTACCGAAAACGGATTCGAGCTGGCCGAGGAGGACATGAAGATGAGAGGACCCGGTGATCTGGAGGGCACGCAGCAGAGCGGCCTGCCGATAAGCCTCAACATCGCTTCCCTGGCCAAGGACGGCATGATCCTCAATGCGGCAAGGGACTGCGCGGAGGCGGTTCTCAGGGAGGATCCGACGTTGCACGACGACAGGAACCAGCTGCTGCGCAAGGAATTGCGGAAAGATAAATATCAGGTGAGGGATTATAGTAAAATCAGTTGATATGGTAACGGAATTATTGAGGAAATACATATGGTTGGTGCAGACATTCATCAGATCCGGTGAACGTGGGCTCAGCTTAGAGGAGATTTCCGAAAGATGGGAGGACAGATTTGACAGTCCGTACTCAAGACGCACATTCAATAACCACAGGGAAGCAGTGGAGGAAGTATTCGGAGTCAGGATCGGATGCAACCGCAGCACCAACCGCTATTTCGTGGAATACTCGGAGGATGTCAGCGACGAGAATGCCGAGACAGCATGGCTTATCAATACATTCACGGTCAACAACATGCTCTCGCTCGGACGCGAAAGGCTGTCGGGAAGAGTTTCCGTGGAGGACATTCCTTCGGGACACAGGCATCTGACAAGCGTGCTTGAAGCCATGACGGAGGGACATGAGATTGAAATATCATATCAGAAATACACCAGTTCGAAAGAAAGTCTCTATACATTGCGTCCATATGCAGTAAAAGAATTTGCCAAACGATGGTATGTAATAGGATACTGCCTGGAGAGAGAGGCACTTCGAGTCTATGGGTTAGACAGGGTCATGAGCCTGGAAATCACAGGACGGACATTCCGCATGCCTTCAGGATTCGATGTGGACGAACTTTTCGCGACCGGCTTCGGAATATATCTGCCTGAGGGACCGGGACAGACGATCACTTTCCGGGCTTCCCGCACCGAGGCAAGATTTCTGCGTGACCTCCCGATTCATGCAAGTCAGAAGGAACTGAGAGGCCGGGAGAGACTGGAGGCTCTGGAAAGATCAGGCACAAATGATTCAGACGATGTCGTGTTCAGCATATTCGTCTGTCCCAACGAGAATCTCGTGATGGAATTCTGCAAATTTGCCGGAAGGGTGGAAGTACTTTCTCCGGAACATGTCAGAACGGCAATAGCCGCTCAGCTCCGTGCAGGTGCCGCACAATATGATGATAAAAATCATTTACAGCAATATGAAGAAAAACATTAAACGAATCTGCGGTTTTGCATTCCTGATAGGAATCGCCGCAGGAATCCTGATTGTCATGACAAGAGAGAAGAACGAAATGAGTGATGAGGGCTATATAGGCAGAAGCTCCATCATTGTCGAGGACGGCAGAATGAGTCCGGAAGTGCTTCTGGCTTTCGGAAGAATGTCCGACCCGCAGGTATCACCTGACGGCGAGCATATATTATACGGTGTAAGCTATAATTCTGTCGAGAAGAACAGAAGCGTGCGCAACTTGTTTATATGTAACTTCGATGGATCTGATCCTCAACAGCTTACGACTTCCGGCAAGAGCATAAGCAACGCCCGCTGGAGCAATGACGGAAAGAAGATAGCATTCACCCTCGGTGGTCAGATATGGGTAGCCGGAATCAGGGAAAAAGGCGGCGAGTGGAAGCTCGGAAGGATAAAGAAGGTAAGTGATGTTCCGGGTGGAATCAGCGAGTTCAAGCTTTCTCCTGACCAGAAGAAAGTGATGTATGTGAGCTATGTGAAGAGTCATGTAAAGGCACCTTCCGACATCTATCCGGAGCTTGACAAGGCCACAGCTTATACGACAGATGACCTGCTCTACAGACATTGGGACCACACCGTTATGGAGATCCCTCACACTTATATTGCGGATTTCAGTTTTTCCGCAAGCAAGGTAGTGACTTCAGACAATTCCGTTGACATTCTTGGGGAGGATGGTAAGCTTTACGAACTTCCTACCGAGCCTTTCAGCGGGATAGAGCAGCTGGCATGGAGTCCGGACAGCAGATTCATTGCATATTCATGCAGGAAGCTCGTAGGAAAGAAATACGCATTTTCGACCAACACGGAGATCTATATATATAATGTAAAGACCGGAGAGACTTCCGTGATCGACATGAAGGGCGGATACGACACCGATCCTGTATGGAGTCCCGACGGTTCAAGACTGGCATGGATAAGCATGGCCCGCGACGGATACGAGGCTGACAAGCAGAGGCTCATGGTGGCTTATGTCGATTGGTCGGAGGTATCCAAAAACGGAAAGGGCATGCCTTCGTTCCGGGGCATCACTGATGTGACAGAATCATTCAAATACAACGCAAGCGGTCCTGTATGGTCGGAGAATTCGGAAGATATATATTTTGCGGCTCTCGCCGAGGGCATTCAGGGCATATTCGTGGCAGAAGGTCCTTCGGCTGAAGCTGTGGAGAACCTCACAAATGCTGCCGCAAAGAAGCTCGCTCCTTGGAAGGTAGAGAGACTTACCGCCGATGACCTGTGGTATGACTTCGGTTCGCCGTTCCATGTAGCTGAAGCAGAGAATGGAATCAAGACTCTTTACACGACATGGTGCAGCATGGACTTCCCTACCGAGTTCGTCGCTGTCACTGTACCAGCTGACGGCATGGCTGCCGCTTCGGACTGCAAGCAGATCACAATGGAGAACGAGCATCTTCTTTCACAGCTTACTCCACATGAGACCGAGGCGCGCATGGTAAGGACTGTTGACGGAAAGGACATGCTGACCTGGGTTCTATACCCTCCTCAGTTCGACGCATCAAAGGAATATCCGGCAATCCTCATCTGCCTCGGAGGTCCTCAGGGAACCCTCAGCCAGGGATGGTCTTACAGATGGAACTACCGTCTGATGGCCGACCAGGGTTATGTGGTAATATTGCCAAACCGACGCGGCACAACTGCCTTCGGACAGGATTGGACAGAGCAGATTTCCGGCGACTATCCGGGTCTGAACATGCAGGATTATCTCGCAGCTGCACGCGAGCTCAAGGCTGAGCCTTTCGTTGGAAAGATGGCTGCATGCGGTGCAAGCTACGGCGGATATTCGGTATATAATCTTTGCGGAACTCATGAGGGCATGTTCGACGCCTTCATCGCTCATGCGGGAATCTTTAACCAGGAGCACATGTATATGACCACGGAGGAGCTCTGGTTCCCTAACTTTGACAACGGCGGTCTGCATGAGACATGGTTCGACTCACGTCTGGGAACGGCTTCAGCTCCTGTCGGCCCGGCAGGCGACGGACAGACATTCGGCGGCATACGTCAGGGAGGTTCGCCGTGGAGCAATGCTCCTCGCGCAGTACGTCACTATGCCGAGTCACCTCACAAGAAGGTCACGAAGTGGAACACTCCGTTGATGGTGATACATGGTGCGATGGACTACAGAGTGCCTGTAGATCAGGGAATGGCCGCATACAACGCAGCCCAGATGATGGGCGTGCCTTCAAGACTGCTCATATTCCCGGATGAGAATCACTGGATACTCAAACCTCAGAACGCGATGATGTGGCACAGAGAGTATTTCAGATGGTTATCTGAATGGTTATAGAAAACTGTTAAATATCGAGGAAGCCGACCCAAAAGGGTCGGCTTCATATTTTATATAGTATAATTCAGGAGGGTTGATGGTAGGGATTGAGGAGGCGTGTCCACCCGCGGACACGGGTAGCGGGAGGGGCCCGACGGAGACAAGTGGTCGAAGACCACGCAGGAAACGTTGGGAGGGTCCGGAGTGAGCGTAGCGAACG
>JAFUQW010000129.1 GCA_017472115.1 Bacteroidales bacterium
CCGTGTCAGTGTAGTCATTCCTGCATCATAATCATCCTCGACCTGACGTAGAATGATTCTTTTCAATTCCACCTCATCCTTCGCAATTCCAAGAATTTCCCATGAAGACAGAACACCTTCCCAAAGTTGTCTGACATGAAGAATCAGTTGGCCGGTAAGATAATCTCTGTCATTGACTGCCTTTTGAATCAATGCCTCTTCCTGTCTCATCCTGTGGGTTACCTTACCCCAGTCCGACAAGGGAATCTGTATTCCTGCAAAGATGCCTCCACTCAGTTTTGGTGTGCCGATCAGTCTTCCATAGCCATAGGTGACACCTATGCCGATCTGCGGCAAGGCATCGGCCAGGATGATCTTTTTCTGCAGTTCATGTGACTTTACGGACAACTCCAGAAGCTTTGACTCGGTCATATCATTAAGCGCATATTCAGGATCATAATAATAATCTGACGGCTCCTGTAAGTAAGGAAGATTGTCGGAGAGAACAATATCGTCAATATTTGGCGGAGTTTCTTCGGAAGGCATCTTCACCACGGTGTACGGGATGCCCGTCATATTGAGCAGATCCATCTTCGCAAGACGGATACCGCTGAGCAGCTTTGAGCGTTGTGCCTTGAGCGAATTGTATTCCTGCCTGACTTCAAGAAGATTCCGTTCAATGGCCAGGCCTGCCTTATAAGCGGCATCCATATCCTTTTGAAGAGAATCCAACAAGTTGAAGCCTGCCTCTATTGTCGTGAGTTTGTCCTGAAGAGAGACTATGGTCCAGTATTTCTGTTCGATCTCGATATTACTGTCCCTCAAGGCGGCCGTCCCTTTTATTTCGGCCGCCTGGATTCCTATTGCAGCCAGTCGGTTGCTGTTGAGTATCTTGCCTCCGGCATATATCGGCTGCATGACTGACAGGCCTGCAGAAAATCCATTTCGGATAAAGGAATATGATGTGCTCAGACCGTTCATTCGGGCAAACGTTTCGAACTGCCATGCAAGATTGTAGGCCATGTCGGAAGTTCCGAGAAGGTCACTCGCATCAATTGTCAGCAAGTGCTCGCTGAGATGGAACCCTGTCACTGATGCTTTGATTTCCGGGAAATAATATGTAAATGCTTCTGACTTACGGGCTCTTGCATATTCCAGATCCAGATGAGAGTTTCTCACTGTCGTTGCGTTTACGGCTCCATGGTCAAGACAGTCCTTCAATGACAGATTGACAGGCTCCTGAGCATGTGCTCTACCGGAAGCAGCCAGCAGCAGAACGATTGTTATTATCTTATTCTTCATCTTATACAGCGTTTGTTTTGTTTCTGAAAACCAGCCAGTATGAAACGGGCATGATAAGGACAATAAGAATAATAGAAAGCAGAGTGCCGAAACAGATGACGACCCCCATAGGCTGCCATAGCAGATCCCCTCCGGTCACCATCGGGAGTACTCCTAAAGCTGTTGTGCATGAGGTCAGGAATATCGGTCTCATTCTTCTCTGTCCCGCCAGCATTGCTGCTTCCTTGACACTATAGCCATGCTTGAATCTGAGTTCCTCAGCATATTCATACATAAGGATTCCGTTTCTGACAATTATACCGATCAGACTGATGATTCCAAGAATCGCTGTCAGTCCGAGATCCAGGTCGAACATCCATAGTCCTATGAGTGCACCGAAGAGGCATAATGTACTCATCGCGAGAGTCAGCAGGGCAAGAGACAATTTCTTGAAATGGAAAACCATGAATATAATCAGCACCATCACTGCCGCGATCACGGACAGCAGGATTTCCGGAATCACCTGGTCATTAGTTCCGGACAATCCGCGGTATTCCACTACTGTGCCTTTCGGCAGCGTCGGTACAATTTCAGCCTCTATATAATCCTTTATCTTCTTTGCTGCCACGGGCTGGCTTTTACCGAATTTCATGTCGGCGAAGATGCTGATGGACGCTTCGTTCCCATACCTCTCCAGCATAGAAGGTTGCCAGTCAGGCTCAACTTCCGCGACTTGTCTCAAAGGAACATCGACTCCAGGTATCGCGGTCGGTATCAGGATATTATCTATTTCCTGAACATTCCCTACATTAGATAAATCAGAATACAGATTGACCGGAATCGCTTTGTCATCTTCCCATAGAGTCGCGATGTTCTGTCCGTCAAGAATACCTGACAGCGACAGAGAGAGCAACCCTTCATTGACTCCAAGACGAGCTGCCTCGTCCGGATATGGGGAGATGTTGATGACAGGTTCATACATGTCATTGGTCGAATGTACCCACATTACATCCTGATCCAGTGTCATCATATATCTTTTGATGTCTTCTGCGGCCTTTGCGAAAGCATCTCTATCCTCTCCTTTAAGAGTGATCGTGATCGGAGCCTCGACCGCCTGATAATCTATCTGCTTGTATCTTACAAGTACATCAGGGAAAATATTCTCATGATCTCTTTCATATTCTTTAAGCAATTCATCTGTAGCCTTTATGGAAGTGGTGTTTACTATTATCTGCGCCTTTAGTCTGTCCGGTGCTATAGGTGAATATGTCGCAGTGAACCGTGGCGCTCCGGTACCGATGAACGAAGTGACTGATTCCACACGATCGTCTGAGAGAAGCATCCCTTGGATTGAGTCCGCGACCTGTCTGGTCCGGTCAATGCCGTTGCGGCTTTCCACTTCCAGTTCAATGGCGAAATAATCTCTTGCAGCTTTCGGCATCATCTGCACATTGATGTTCCTGAAGCATATGAAAGCAAGCGCAAGTGCCAGGATGCCGATTCCGATTGTTGCCGCCGGATGTCGGAAACAAAGTCTCTCTGCCCTTGCATAAGCGCTCTCTATCAATCCGAATACTTTGTCCTGCCCTCTTTCAAATATGTTCTTCTTCTCGCTTATTCTGATGAACCTGGTCTCTAACGAGGGCACTACTGACACCGCATATACAAGAGAGAACAGAAGAGCTATTGCAATCACCCATGGCAACAGGCTGACGAAGTCACCAAGATACCCGGTGATGATCATTTTGACAGGAAAGAACATTGCACTGATTGCAAGTGTGGCTGCCAGTGTCGGAGAGAATATTTCCTTTATGCTTCTTTTCGCTGCTTCTGTACGGCTGTAGCCTTCCTTGAGCTTTACGATATAGGCGTCCATCGTAATGATGGAATCATCCACAATCATACCGAGGACGACTATCAACGCCGCCAGGGTGACTGTATTCAGATCGATTCCGGCAAGGAACATGACCGCTATTGTAAGTGCTGTGCATATAGGGAGTCCGGAACAAGCGATCAAAGCAGATCTGAGCGGGAACAGCAGCAGCATCACAAGTACGACGACAATCATGGCATAGACAAGGTCACTCAGAAAGGACTTCACCGAATTGTTCACAACCTCAGGCTGGTCAGAGATCCTGCTCATTGTGATACTCTCGGGAAGATCCTTCGAAAACTCGCTGATGACGGTGTCAACTTCCCTGCCGAATGCAACTATATTATTGCCCGGCTTCATTTCCAATGCCAGGACAAGGCAGGGATTCCCGTTGAATGTGATGTAGGCATCGGGATCCTTGACACGCCTCTGTATGTCTGCAATGTCCTTCAGTCTGACAATATTTCCACCTGCATCCGAATATACTATTTTTTCCGCCACCTCCATTTCCGAGGAAATATTTTCCTTGATATTGACGGATGCATGAACATCGGCGGACTTATATGTTCCGGAAGGAACGGCTGTCGTGGACATCTGATACTGCATCACCAATGATGACGCGCTGACAGCGTACGAAGACAACCTGTCATTATCGACGGTGACGGCTATTTCTTCACTTTGTGTCCCTAAGACAGACACGTCAGCCAGCTCGGGGATGCGCCTTAATGAAGAGCATAATGCATCGGCATATTCTTCAAGTTCAGTGTGGCTTTTGTCATTTGACTGTATGGCTATGAGAATTGAATTCAGTGAACTGAAATCGTCCAGGACGGCGACTCCAAGGACACCGACGGGGAGAGAAAGCTTTTCTGCCTGAAGTTTCAGCTTTATCTTTGACCACACCTCATCCTTGTCTTCAGGAGAGCAGGTCAGATCAGTGTATATATAACAGATTCCGTCCTTTGTTATCGACCTTATAGTCTCTCTGTTGACTTCAGGAAATGAAATGAGCGTCTGTTCCAAAGGAATCGTCAGTTGCTGCTCGACCTCATCTATGGATGCCCCCGGGTACACGCCCACCACCAGTCCCTGCTTGATTTCAAAAGACGGGAATTCATCCTTGTTCATATATTCCAGCGAAACGATTCCTGCCAAGGCAAGAATCCCCACAACCGCATATACGATCTTCTTGTGTCTTATTGCAAATTCTACGTATCCTGTGATACCTGTCAGTCTCTTCATCTTTCAACCGTTTTGACCTTCATGCCTGAAGATACTTTGCGTCTTCCATCTATTATCACCAAAGTCCCATCTTCGAGTCCTTCCGATATGGTCACTCCGTCCCCGTTATATCCTGATACTGTGACATACCTTTTTCCCACTGTTCCGTCAGTCACAATCCACACATATCGTCCGGAAGCATCCGTCATTACCGCGTGAACAGGGACAGTCAGTGTCTGCTTGCCTTCCTTGAACAGACTTACCCTGCACGACATTCCCGGCAGGAGACCGTCAGTCTTTTCCGGGACCGCCCTACATTCATAAGTGTGAGATACGGAAGAGGCCGTATGCCCTGTGACCGACACGACTGCTTCGATGTTCTTTCCTAGTGCCGGCACCTTGACCAGGGCCTGCCGGCCATGGATGATATGACCTATCTCTGATTCCGGCACCGAAAAGGATATTTCAACCTCATTTATATCAAGAATCCGAGTCAATGGATTCCCTATGGATACCTCAGTTCCCGGTTCTGCATAGACCTCATTGACAATCCCGTTATAAGGAGCCTTGACATGACAATTATCCAAGGCGTTTTTCGCTGCCCGTTCACTTGCCTGTGCCTTTGCCAGATCCGATTTTATTTCTTCGAATTTCTGGTCTGAGATGCCGCCGGAAGCATATACTTTCTTTGCCCTTTCATAACCGTCCTCTGCGAGAATCAACGTTGACTTCGCAATTTCATACATCGACTTGACCTGCTCCGACTCAATCACAGCCATTACATATCCCTTCTTGACACGGCTGCCCTTGCGGACGTTCAGTTCAGTGATTGTTCCGGATGCCTGCGAGAAAATCAATGTGTTCTTTGAGGGCTCTACTGATCCAACGTATGTCTGAGCCACGTCTGTATCAAGTTCTGTAGCCTTTATCACTCCGACTTCCACGATCCGTTCTTCTTCTTTAGAGAATTGATTACGTTGTTCAGATGTGCCACATGAGATGAACGCTATGAAAGCTGATGACGTGATTATTGTCTTTACTATACTTCTCATATGTTTTTCGTAGCTATGCATTCCACCTTACTGTCCACAATCGTCATACTGATGTCGTTGACCATAAGGACCCCATGATATGTGAAATCCATGGTCACCAGGTCTTCGTATCTTGTTCCGCTTCCTGAATACGTCACGAAACCTCCACCAAGCGTTGATTCGCCATCGGTCAGCGACACGGTCTTTTCTTCCGGCTCCGGAATGGAAATCTGATTGTCTTTTACCACGGCCGATGCTTTGCAGGCATTGCCTAACAGGTCGTTGAAGGTTATTATGGCAGAGCCACTGTCTTCATCCGTCTTTCTTATACGCATCTGGCCTTGTTCGGGTTTCAGTGCCACCCAAACTTGTTCATAACTTATTCCGACGGAAGCCATATAGGCTTTCTCTTCATCTGTTGCGTTCACGTAGTCTGTCGGTAGCAATGCGACCTTTCCGCTTGTCTTGAAGGTATAGGCTCCCTCAAACTGACTGATGTCAGATTTCTCGCATGAGATTATGACTGTCGCCATCAAGGCGATGACAATCCGATAGATTCCTGATGTTCTCATTTCTGTATCTATTTTGTAAAAATTACATAAGTCTGTCGCTGATGACGAAGTTCAAAAGTCCGGCAAGCATTCGTGCTATGAAGTTGCATATCAGCAAATTGTATGCTATGATTCTCTTCAGAATCATCGTAAGACCTCCCCGGACGCAGTGCCGATATGTCCCCTGAATACGGGGGACATATCGGCAATCTCTTTCAATGTCAGCAGAGGCATAACTTTAACGTCAGTTCGATGAAATTAAGCTATTGATTATTAGGTAAATAGCAATATATTTTGTAAATTTGAAATCACGACAAATCAACTTCACAAAATACATTGCTATGATCTCAAGGGACA
>JAFUQW010000130.1 GCA_017472115.1 Bacteroidales bacterium
CCGGTCATTGTGACCTTCTGCATGATGCTCTTTTTCGGAGAAAGGAAATCGTGGGTTAACATTGGCTCAATCTGCCTTGCAATCTTCGGGGTCTATCTCCTTGCATCAGGCGACGGAATCTATGTAGAAGGAGGCAACACCACTCTTGGTCTCGTCTCTTCACTGATTTCGGCAGTAAGTTATGCCGCATATTTCATCGTAATGAACAGAGTCAAGGCAGACAAGATAGAAGTCGTGAAGTTCAATACATGGATAATGATCCTGTGCGCCGTATATTTCATAGCAGGAGGCCTGATGACAAACGGAGGAATCACTATCGTCACCGAAGGCAAGGCCTGGCTTCACATCCTCGGACTCGGACTTTGGGCAACCATGGTCTCGAATATTACAGGAGTCAAGGCCGTACGTCGTATCGGACCGACCCAGACCTCCATCATGGGCGCACTCCAGCCACTCACTGCAGTCGTACTCGGCATAATCTTCCTCGACGAGCATCTCGGTCCTAAGACCATAATCGGCATAATCCTGATAATGATCACCGTCACATTGACGGTCATGAATCAGAAGAAAGGGAAATAGTCTAAACTTCGTGCTTTCGGATTAGTTTGCCGCATCATGCGACAGTCGGTTCTTTTCCTTTATTTTAATTTTGTTGTAAAATTCAGCCAGTTACAGCAAAAGCCTATGGAAGAGATATTGATATATAGAATACTCCTGTGGATAAGTCTTGGAGGCATCATCCTGGCGATTTCAGCTGTATCCGTACTTCTCTACATGTTGAGACTTCGTGCAAGAACGCAGAGAATAATGAGGTCGATGGCCAATACACGCCAGAATTTCTTCACCAACATAACCCATGAGTTCAGGACTCCCCTGACCGTGATAATAGGAATGACCACTGACCTCAAGGAGAAGTATGCCGACAAAAGCAATATAAAGGAATTCGATGCAGTACTTCGCAATGCAGACAATCTTCTGATACTTGTCAACCAACTTCTGGACATAGCTAAGGTCAACAGTGCAATAGGACGCCCGGACTGGAAGCATGGGGATGTCATGACACTGATACGAATGTCAGTTGAAAACATCAGACCATACGCTGTGAAGAAACTGATCGACTTGGAACTGGCATCTTCATCTCAGAATATAATGATGGATTTCGTGCCGGACTATATCAGCAAGATCATGATCAACCTGCTTTCAAATGCAGTCAAGTTCTCTGACAAGGGAGATACGGTATCGGTACTGATCGGAGAAGAATCGGGCAATCTGGTAATGACCGTTTCGGACACAGGTATCGGTATGGACAGCTATGATCTGGAAAAGATATTCGAGCCATTCTATCAGGGAGACAATTCATCCGAACGCTCAGGAACAGGTATCGGCCTGCCTCTGGTCAGACAGATGTGTCTGGCGATGAAGGGGAAGGTTGAAGCATACAGCATAAAGGGTGAAGGAACTTCATTCATTGTGACCCTGCCACTCAGGCAGCATAAGTCCTCATTTGAAGAATCTGCCTGTCATATTGAAAAAGATGACTCCATCTATGACATCACTCCCGATACTTCTTGCCCTGATAAAGCCACCATACTTATCGTGGAAGATAATGAGGATGTTGCGGAATACATAGGACATACGCTTGAAGACCGCTTCACTCTCATTTTTGCCCAAAGCGGAGAGCATGGACTGGCAAAAGCGGAAGAATATATTCCTGATCTGATAATAAGCGATGTGATGATGCCCGGGATGGACGGGTATGAAATGTGCCGCACGATAAAATCTTCCGAAATCCTCAATCATATTCCTGTCATAATCATCAGTGCAAGGAATGAAGAAACAGACCGTATGACCGGTCTCAAAAGTGGGGCCGACGCTTATCTTGTAAAGCCGTTCAATCCTGACGAACTGCAGGTACTTACAGCGAACATGCTGAAGTCCAAGAAGATACTGAGAGAGAAACTTCACGACGCATTAGATAAGGGCAAGAGCAGTGTTCCGGGGCTTCCTGAGCCGGAAAAGGCATTTGTTGCCAAGTTCCATGGCATCGTGATGAACGGGATTGCGGATCCTGAATTCAATTCTGAAGCGATTTCAGAAAAGATGTTCATGAGCCGTTCTCAACTGAACCGTAAGGTAAAGGCCATAACAGACACCGATACAGCCACATATATAAGGAATACCAGAATGCAATATGCCGCACAACTACTGTCTGCGAGCGACACTCCTATCGGTGAGATTGTCCTACAGTGCGGATTCGAATCGGCAAGCCACTTCTCCAAGACGTTCAGACAGCATTTCAACATGACACCATCCGAATATCGACGAAAAAAGAAATCTTGAGCGGACTATATTTTCAAAACACAAGGAAAGCGCTGTAACTCATACGGTTATAGCGCTTTATTGCGCAATACGGAACATTCCTGCAAATCATTTTGCGCAGCCAAGAAAACAACCTGCTCAGCATAGGACAACATTCAGGACGGTTCTCCGCTTACATTTGCATCAGATAAAAATGCCAGAGATGAAAAAAGCGATAAATAAAATTTCCGGTGCAAGCAGATACGAGGAAATGAAGAGCAGGTCAGATGATTTTGTTAAAAAAGTCCGCAGACAGGAGAAGAAAGACGGAAAGGTACGTCATATCACAAGTGAAGACAGCGCAGATATGATAGAGAAATTGAAATCCATACTATTCTTAAATAACCATTAAAACCAAATGTCATGAAAACACTGAAAAAAATTATCGTCCCTTTTGCAGCAGTGATATACATGGCTGCAATCAGCAGTTGCAACATCCTGGGAGGCGTTCTGAGCGGGATAGAGGAAATCAACAATGAGGCTGAAGAGATTGCATCAGGCAAGGTCTTTACCGTTGACAAAGGTGTGGTAACCTACAATGACGGCATTACCTTCACATTCAAGGATCATGGAAAGACATGGAAGACCGAGGATGAAGATGAAATCACTATTGTAATTGATGACAAGTTGTATTTTATCGAGAAGGAAACCGCGAGCGGATACTTATATGATTATTCGGAAGGCTACTCCGGATGCCCTTACATCTTCTGGGAGAATCTCTACAAGTTCGGTGACAGATGGGGTGCGGAAATCAAGGAAGGAAAAGCGACCATTGCCGGAAAGAAATGTACTGTATTCACAAATGAAGACGGAGATCAGATTGCTGGATGGGAACGCGTTCTGTTCAAGGATGGCGACTTCGAGGCCACTTCCTGGAGCGACAAGGTTCCTTCTGACGCATTCTCCGTTGACAAATATGAGTTAGAGGAATATTGATTGAACAGAATTTACTGAAACCTATATTATTCACCACTTAAAACATCAGCGTTATGAAAAAGATCATCATTACCGTCATTATCGCAATCGGATTTGTTACAGCAGTTGCAGCACAACCGAAAGCTATCGGAGGAAGATTAGGCTGGGGACTTGATCTGAGTTACGAACACAATGTCGGAAGCAAGGCAAACTTCATGGAAGCATCACTCGGACTCTATGGTTTCACCGGACTTCAGCTCGGCGCGACATACAATTTCATGATTGCTCAGCCTGAATGGACGACAAAAGGAACATGGGGATTCTATGCAGGTCCCGGCGCGACATTGGGAATGTCGTTTTTCGGACCTTTCAATGTAGGTCTGATGGGGCAGATCGGACTGGAATATACATTTGACATACCTCTCCAGCTTTCAGTCGATCTGCGTCCGCATCTTGGTATAGGCATATATTCAGGAGGAATCTATTTCAATGCAGGAGGGCTCTTCGGATTCGTACCGAGTCTTGCAGTAAGATATGCATTTTAAATGATAAGGCATTTTGGTTAATGTTCATAAACGATCAGATCATGAAAATGAAGATTACATATTTGATTCTCAGCCTTTTCATATTGTCTGCCGTATCCGTGCATGAGGCATGTTCACAGTCATGGCTTCAGGATATCGGACATGGAGTGAAGCAGAGGGCAAAAGACAGGGCAAGGCAGAGAGTGGAGGACAAGATTTATCAGAAAGTGGACAAGGCAGTTGACAAGGCAGTTGACAAAGCCTTTGAATCAACCGAGGAGGCGGTTGACAAAGCGATAGATTCGGCCGTTTCATCTGCAGAAAAGAGAGTAAGAAGCGCAGCGGACACTCTGGCCGCAGCCGCCGAAAGTGTGGCAGCTGCGGCAGAGGACCTGTCACTCTCCGTTGCGGAGACTCCTCCTGCACCAAGGAAAGATAACTCTGCACTGATTGCAAAATTCGAAGGCCGTGCTCCGGGAGGCAAGGCATTCTATCCGATGAAGAAAGGTATTGTGATGACATACGCCAGCGGTAACGGCAAAGGCAAGGCCGATTCGTACACAAGGACAGAGATAACCTCTCTCGACTGGAAGGATGAAAGAAATTTCTCGGTAATCACTGAAACAACGATTCTCGACTCGGACATGAACCCTGTCGGAACAGAGCCTATGACGGCCGGAGCCACCGTTGAAAACGGAATCGTAAGATACGATCCGGAAAGTATGGCAGGCCAGTTGACGGAAGGAATGCAGGTGAGCGGAGACAATTTCTATATGTCGGACAACATAGAGGTGGGAGACATACTCCCGGACTACACTGTCATTGTCAGCATAGGCGGCATGAACACCACATCGCAGAACATCAACATCAAGGTGACCGGACGAGAGACTCTGAATGTAAGCGGCAACGACATAGACTGTTATATCGTGGAGAGTACCGTAGCGGTCACAGCACTCGGATTCAAGTCAGAAATGGCACAGAAAGTATGGTACGGACGAGGAGTAGGACAGGTCAGGACCGAAAGTTACAACAAGAAAGGAAAACTGATGAGTGTCAATGAACTCGTGGAACTCAGCGGATATTGAAACAAGACTTATACTATTGTCAGACGGACAATACAGGATAAAACCGATTCAGCGTCGGTAATGTAATCTTAAATTTTCGCTGATTTGATCGGGGACGGCAGAATCACTGCCGTCCTCTTTCCCTTTCAAGCCATGCAGCAGGTGTTATGCCTTCTATCTTCTTGAATACCATGAAGAATGAAGAGCGTGACCGGAAGCCGCACTCGGAATATATGCTGTCTATATTGAATCCTGATGTCTCAAGTGAAAGCAGCCTTCGTTTTGCCTCTTCCACACGCTCCCTGTTGATGAAATCAAAGAAATTCTGATTCAGATAAGAATTGATCGAACGAGATAAAGTCTTCTGAGGGATATCGGCTTCCTTAGAAAAGATGGCGATTGTAATGTCAGGACGGAGATACGCCCTGCTCTCAGTCAGATAAGCATTCGCACGCTCGCATACAGCCTTCATTTCTTCATCAGAAAGAACCGGCATATCTGATTTCTTCATCTCGACAGGTTCTTCATTCTGTCCCAACGAAACCACAGGATATGCAAGAGAGTTATATACAAGATAACTCATAGCCACGACATTCAAAATCTGAATCAGCCAGGCATCGGTTCTCGGCCAGATCGAATAACAGACCATCACAGTCACGAAAAGAACGGCAAACAAGGCAAGGAACTTTGGTATCCACTCCTTCTTAACCCACTCCGCATCGGATAAGGAATCACCGATCGTCTTTTTCCTGCGGTTTATATAAAGGAATATGGCAATGAAATAAACGACTACCTGAACAGCGACAAGAATACTGTTGATATCCCCGAGTATAGTATCGTCACCGGACATCTCATATCTGATTATGGCAAGTATTTCTGCCTTAGGAAGCAAAATACCCCATAAGAAAAAAAACAACATCGGCAGGAAATGCAGGGCCTGCTTCCAACCGAACTTGAAGTTCACATCAAAGTTAGCCTTTGTAAATACCCAGAACAGAGGCATCAATGCCGTATTGACCGACCAGCTGATCGGAAACATGAAAAGTGATAATGTATGCCATCCCAACATTCTGCTCATATTGTAGAGATATACAGGAACAGTCGGAAGGATGATCACAAGAGCGGCATACCCGCTCACACCCTTGAATTTCGACGCGGCAAGCAGAAGAAAGGCAAGCAGCAGAAGTATGGCGATACTCGCTGCGTTTACGGAAAGAATAGCTTCAGTATAATTCATAGATCAAAATTTTAAGTAATATTATCAACAACATGGTAATTACCCTTCCATGCAACGGAAGAAGTTTTCCGAAGCGATCTTCGACAGATCAGTCTCCGAATAACCTTTCGAGCGCAGTTCGTCAAAGAGTTTCGGCATCATCGAGATGTCTTCCATACCTTCAGGTGTAACTTCGATTCCGTCATAGTCTGAACCTATGCCGACATGTTCGATTCCGACAAGGTTCACAACATGATCTATGTGATCTGCAATCAGTCTGTATGAAGGTCTCTGCAAAGCCTGAAGTTCATCCTGAACAGCATTCCACGCTGCCCTCTTCTTAGGATCCGAAGGATCTGCAATGAACTCTTTTTCAATGAGTTCTCCCCTGTCAGCGATACCGGATCCCGAAATTATCCCTGAGAATCGTGCATCAAGGAACAGTGGATAGAAATTGATCTGGATCACACCTCCTGCATCAGCAAGTGAGCGTATCATGTCATCGGTCATGTTGCGGGGATGATCAGACAATGCCCTGCAGCACGAATGTGTAGCTACAACCGGTCTGGAAGTGTATTTCAATACATCATAAAAGGAATCATCAGAGATATGCGACACATCTATAAGCATTCCAAGACGGTTCATTTCCGCTACAACCTCTCTTCCGAAAGGACTGAGACCACCCCAACGCTTTACCTTGGAGGCACAGGAATCACATATCTGATTATCTGAAGAATGACATAAAGTCACATAGCGTACTCCCCTATCATAGAAATACTTAAGTCTTTCAATATTATCGCCGATAGCAGATCCGTTCTCCAATCCGAGGAATATGGAAACCTTTCCGCTGTCCTGATTGTCCTTCGCCTGAGACGGTGATGCAGCAAATGCCGCCACATCCTGATTTGCAGTCAAAGCCGCCTCCACACCTTCAAGAAGCCTGCAGGCATATCCGAAAGCCTCATCGTAATCCAGGGCGGCCGGAACATACAATGCGAAGAATGCACCGTCAACATTACCACGCCTGAGCTTAGGAAAATCCACATGGGCATGGTCATTATCGGAAGCAAGATCCCTCAGACGAAGAATCTGCGAAGGCGTATCGCAATGTGAGTCTAATACAAACATCATCCAAGTCTTTGTCTCACAGCCTCATACATAAGGACAGCGGAAGCAACGGATACATTGAGTGAAGTGATTTCACCGGCCATAGGGATGGCAGCCTTGTCGTCTGCAAGATCAAGCATCGATTGAGAAACGCCTTTGCCTTCCGACCCCATTATTATCGCTACAGGGCCCGTCATATCCACATCATATATGAGTCTATCTGTCTTTTCAGTAGCGGCTATGAGTCTGAAGCCGCTCTGCTGCAGATAATAGGCCGCAACCCTTAGATTAGGCACCTTGCAGGTGTCGATTCTCATCAGGGCGCCTGCAGAAGCCTTTACAGCATCGGCATTGATTGCCGCACCGCCTTTTGCAGGCACTATGATCCCATGCCCGCCGGCACATTCGAGGCTTCGGGCAATGGCTCCGAGGTTGCGCACATCGCTCACACCGTCAAGAATGACGATAAGAGGATTTTCGCTGCGACCGAGAGCATTATTCACAAGCTGCTCTATATCGACATATTCTATCTGAGAGATATAGGCCAGCACACCCTGATGGGCACCTCGCACTGCCCTGTTCAGCCTTTCGCCGGGCACGAACTGGAACGGAATCTCATTGATCTTCAGCAGTTCCATGAGTTCCCTGAACTGAACTCCTTCCAATCCTTGCTTCAAAAGCACCTTGTCAAACTTCTTTCCTGCCTTGACTGCTTCCAGAACCGGATGCATTCCGAACAGATACTGCATTTTCTTATCTTCCATATTATTCCAATGATTCGTTTAATTTTTCCCATTCCGCCATCTTGAAATCAAGTTCCCTCTTATTCTCAAGATAAGCCCTTGTAAGTTCCATCACATCATCCCCCGGTCCAGGATTCATAAGCACAGCCTCAATCTCGGCCATCTTACCCTCCAGTTCCTCTATCTTCTTTTCTACAAATGATATACGATTCCTTATCTTCTTTTCTTCTTTAGATATATACTTCTTGGCCTGATACTCCTGCTTGGCCTCTTCCTTTTTCTGGACGACCTCTGCCGGCTTCTCTTCCGCCACCTTGTAATGCCGCTCAAGTTCACTCAGATTCTCCAGTTTCCTGCGCTCGAGGAATTCCTGCACACCACCAAGATGTTCCTTAACCTTGCCATCCCTGAATTCGTAGAGTTTGTCAACAAGGCCGTCAAGAAAGTCACGGTCATGCGATACTATGATCAAAGTGCCGTCGTATGCCTTCAGAGCCTGCTTGAGTATGTCCTTGGATCTGATGTCCATGTGGTTGGTAGGCTCGTCAAGAGCAAGAAGATTGTATGGTTTGAGAATGAGCTTTGCCATAGCAAGTCTCGCCCTCTCGCCTCCGCTGAGTACTGCTACCTTCTTGTCGATATCTTCTCCCTTGAAAAGGAAGGCACCGAGAATGTCGCGCAACTTCAGTCGTATATCTCCCACAGCAATACGGTCGAGGGTACCGAATACCGTATCCTCCTTGTCAAGTATATCTTCCTGATTCTGAGCGTAATAACCTATATTGACATTGTATCCGACCTTGGATTCGCCATCCATGGGATCGAGCTCGTTCATTATAACCCTCATCAGGGTGGTCTTGCCTTCACCGTTTCTACCTACCAGTGCGACCTTCTCGCCACGACGTACTTCTATCTGAGCATCTGAGAATACAACCTTCTCACCATAGCCCACCTTCATGTCAACCGCTTTGTATGCTATGTCACCGGAGCGTGGCGCAGGAGGAAACTTGACAGCCAGAGCTGACCTGTCTTCAAGATCGACCTCTATCCTCTCCAGTTTCTCCAACTGCTTCACGCGCGACTGTACCTGATTGGACTTGGTAGGCTTATAGCGGAATTTCTCGATGAACTCCTCTGTCTTTTCGATCATTCTCTGCTGGTTCTCAAAAGCGGCCCTCTGCTGCTCCAGACGTTCCCTACGCAGTTCCAGATACTTGCTGTACGGAACCTTATAGTCGTGAATATGGCCAAGCATTATCTCCACAGTCCTGTTTGTAACATTGTCAAGGAACTTCCTGTCATGAGAAATCAGCACGAGTGAACCTCTATAGTCTTTCAGATACGTTTCAAGCCACTCGATAGACTCTATGTCAAGGTGGTTGGTAGGCTCGTCAAGCAGAAGTACATCAGGTTTTGAAAGAAGGATCTTGGCAAGTTCTATACGCATGTTCCATCCTTGGCTGAATGTTTCTGTCGGCCTGAAAAGTTCTTCATACTTGAATCCCAATCCTATAAGAGTTCTTTCTGCCTGAACCTGCGGATTATCGGAACGGGTATATGAGAGACGGTCATTGATCTCGTTCATCCTTATTATAAGGTCCTGATATTCCTTGGACTCATAGTCAGTGCGCTCTGCAAGCTCGACTGTAATCCTCTCAAGTTCATCTTCCTGGGCGAACATATCTGCAAATGCGGTCATAGCCTCATCGATTACGCTACGCCCGCGATGATGTTCCATTATCTGAGGAAGATAGCCGACCTTCACTCCGTTCGGCACAGCAATCTTTCCTGTTGTAGGATTCTGGATGCCGCATATAAGCTTGAGTATGGTTGACTTTCCGGCACCATTCTTTCCAACCAAGCCTATCTTGTCACTTTCGCTGATATGGAAATTGATGTCGTTCAGAAGGGTGAAGCCTCCGTACGCAACCGTAAGATTATTAATAGATATCATAGCTGTTTTTCTTCAATCCGACCGCTCCTGGATATCAGGATACTGAATTCATACAAAAGATAGAGCGGCACAGTCACTACCAACAATGAAAACGGATCTCCCGAAGGAGTGATCAGAGCCGCAAGAATGACTACAACACATACAGCATGTCTGCGGTACTCCTTCATGGTCTCTTTATCAACCACTCCTAAGGCAGACAGGATCACCACAAGGGTCGGAAATTCGAAAACGATTCCGAAAGTAAGGATTGTGGAAGTAAAAAGAGAGATATATGAGCTCAACGAAAAAGTGTTTGGCACTTCCGGACTGACCTGATAACCTGCGAAGAAATTAACCATGAGCGGAAATATCACAAGATATCCGACTGCAAGGCCGATATAAAAAAGTACAGAAGCGAATGAGAATGCACCGCGAACTGCATTTCTTTCATTATCATACAATGCAGGAGCGACAAATCTCCAGACCTCATATAAGATATACGGAACCACTGATATAAGAGCACATACAAAGGTAACTTTCATGTGAATCATGAACTGAGCAGCTACCTCTAGATTGACTAAAGACAATGAGAGATCTATCCCAAGCAACCTGTAAATAAAGAAATCCGGCTGTGAGGGAGCAAGAATAATGGAATCAAACAGAAAACCCTTGAAGAAAAACAGTACAACCGCCACACTGACAAATGCGGCGGCTATATGTATGATACATTTCCTAAGATCTTCCAAATGATCCCAGAAGGTCATTGTCTGTTCGCTCACTGCCGTTCCTACTTTTCAGGATCCGAGTCAATATCCTTCTTGATCTCCTTGACATCTTCTTCAACCTCTTTCATTCCCTGCTTGAAGCTCTTGACACCCTTGCCAAGGCCACGCATGAGTTCAGGTATCTTCTTGCCTCCAAACAGAAGAAGAATCACAAGTGCAATGATTATCCATTCCCAGCCATGAATGGCAAGCGGAATCAGTACCAAAGTAGTCATAATATAACTCATTTAATTGTTAACAAAAATGTTATAAGTATAAACAATTTTGTTTTATTAATTATTTTTCAGCGATTTCAAAGCAGAGATAATACTCTCTATCTTTGAGAGCGAATCAGCCTCCTTCTTACGTTCAACAGCCACTACGGCCTCAGGAGCATTAGCCACAAAACGCTCGTTAGAGAGTTTCCTGCGCACGCTTTCAAGGAATTTCTGCTGGTATGAAAGCTCGGCTTCGAGTTTCGCGACCTCCTCCTCTACATTGATCAGACCGGTCAGAGGAACGAACATCTCAACTGTCCTGACCATGAAACGCTGGGCTGCGGACATATCTCCTTCTGCAGATCCGACAGTCACATTGGCAAGCTTCACGACAACAGGAATAACTTCTGAAGGGAAGTCTCCTTTGATCTTCAGGTCAAGAGACTCTCTTGGAGAAAGATTCTTGCTCTGACGGATGTTACGGACACCCGCAACTGCTTCGCATGCCATTTCAAATGAGGTGATGAAATCTGCATCATATGGCTGCGCCTGTGGATAACGCTGGTTCATGATGGTCTCCCCTGCCTTGCGCTCAGCCATGTTCTGCCAGAGTTCCTCTGTGATGAACGGCATGATCGGATGGATCATCTTGAGAAGAGAATCGAAGAATCCGATAGTGGCATCGTAAGTAGCCCTGTCGATTCCCGCTCCGTATGCCGGCTTGACTGCTTCAAGGTACCAGGCGCAGAAGTCATCCCAGAACAACTTGTATATCGCCATGAGGGCGTCTGAAATCCTGAACTTGCCGAAATGGTCTTCCACAGCCTCGATTACAGAACTGAGCTTGCTGCCGAACCATTTGACTGCAACAGCGGATGCATCAGGCTGAACAGCCGCCTCATCAACATTCCAGCCTGTCACCAGACGGAAGGCATTCCACACTTTATTATTGAAGTTACGTCCCTGCTCTATCTGTGACTCATCATAAAGGATGTCGTTGCCTGCCGAACTGCACAGGAGCATTCCCAGACGGACTGCATCCGCGCCATACTTATCGATAAGATCAAGCGGATCCGGAGAGTTGCCGAGTGTCTTGGACATCTTACGTCCGAGTTTGTCACGCACGATACCGGTAAGATATACATTACGGAAAGGCACATCGTTCATGAACTCGTTTCCGGCCATTATCATGCGGGCAACCCAGAAGAAAAGGATATCCGGTCCTGTCACAAGGTCATTGGTAGGATAATAATATGACAGGTCCCTGTTTGCTTCAGCCTCAGGATGACCGGCCTTGTCGGTATCGAACACCGAGATAGGCCAGAGCCATGAAGAGAACCATGTGTCGAGGACATCCTCATCCTGGCGAAGGTCCTCAGCCTTCACTGCAGGATCGATCTTCCGGGCCAGTGAAAGCGCTTCATCTGATGTCGGTGCGACAACCACCTGCCCGTCTGGAAGATAATATGCAGGTATCCTCTGTCCCCACCACAACTGGCGGGAAATGCACCAGTCGCGGACATTCTCCATCCAATGACGATATGTGTTGCGGTATTTGTCCGGAATAAGTTTTACCTTTCCGCTTTCCACAGATTCGAGGGCATCCTTGGCAAGAGCCTCCATCTTGAGGAACCACTGCATAGAAAGTCTTGGCTCGATCACTGCATTCGTTCTCTCGGAATATCCGACCGGAGATGTATAATCCTCCATTTTCTCAAGGTTGCCGGCCTCTTCAAGCATCTTCACGATCTTCTTGCGTGCATCGAAGCGGTCCTCTCCTACGAGGATCTGGGCCTTCTCATTCAGGCGGCCATGATCGTCGATGATGTCGAGTACAGGAAGATTGTGCCTCATTCCTATCTCATAGTCATTAACATCATGAGCAGGAGTTACCTTGAGACATCCTGTACCGAAATCCATTGCCACATAACTATCCTCAATAATCGGTATTTCCTTGTTGATCAGAGGAATGAGCACCTTCTGTCCCTTGAGCCAGCCATATCTTTCATCATCCGGGTTTATACAGATGGCTGCATCGGCCATGATGGTCTCAGGACGGGTGGTAGCAATTATTATATACTTGTCTGTTGGATTTCCGTTTCCGTCGGAAATGAAATAGCGGAGATGGTAGAACTTGCTGACCGTGTCCTTGTGGATCACCTCTTCATCACTGACTGCCGTAAGACCTACAGGATCCCAGTTTACCATTCTCACTCCTCTATAGATGTATCCCTTGTTATAGAAATACACGAATGTATTGATAACAGCCTCGCTGAGATCCGGATCCATAGTGAACCTGGTCCTGTCCCAGTCGCATGAAGCACCGAGCTTGCGGAGCTGGCTCAGGATTATGCCTCCATGCTTCTCCTTCCATTCCCAGGCATGCTCAAGGAACTGCTCGCGGGTAAGGTCCTCCTTCCTGATTCCTTCAGCAGCAAGCTTCTGCACTACCTTATTTTCAGTAGCGATTGAAGCATGGTCGGTACCGGGAACCCAGCATGCATTCTTTCCATCCATCCTCGCCTTACGGACAAGAACATCATTCAATGTATTGTTAAGGACATGCCCCATATGAAGGATACCGGTCACATTAGGTGGCGGAATAACCACTGTGTAAGGCTCCCTTTCATCGGGTTCAGAATGAAAAAACTTGTTCTCAAGCCAGTAGGCATACCATTTATCCTCCGTCAAGGCAGGATCATACTTTGCTGGAAGTTCCATAAGATTACTATATGATCAATTGTTTATCAAACCTTTATACAATCTGCGCATCTGACACGCGCATAATCATGCAAAGATAGTAAAAAGATTCGTCGTTTCGCTCAGAATGACAGGGAAAATTATTGGTTTGTATGATAATTAAAAATCGCAGAAAAAATGATTATCTTTGCAAGATAACAAGATAAAACAAATACCATGGCAAACGAGAAAGAATTCAAGATCGAAATCAAACCGGAAACAGCTAAGGGATCATATTCCAACCTTGCAATCATCACACACTCCCACAGCGAGTTCATAATCGACTTCGCCACCATGCTTCCGGGACTTCCGAAACCTGAGGTAGGCAACAGAATCATAATGACGCCCGAGCATGCCAAAAGACTCTACCTTGCCCTGCAGGACAACATAAACAAATACGAAAGCCAGAACGGTCTGATTGTTCTCGGCGGTGAGCCTAAGGCAACATTCCCAATGGGTGGATTCGGTGGCAATGGAGCTAAATCATAACTTCCTATAATTGATCGTAACCACCAATGAAAGAAAGACTTGACAAAATTAAGGCTTTCATTTTTGATGTTGATGGCGTGCTTACTGACGGAGGTATTTTCGCCAATCTTGACGGTGAGCTCTTCCGTACCTTCGACGCCAAAGATGCCTTTGCCTTGAGAATGGCTCACATGAACGGCTATGCCCTTGGCTGCATCACCGGAGGCAGGTCGGAAAGCATCAGGAAAAGACTTGCCACATGCGGTTTCAGGAAAGAGGACGTCTATCTCGGATCACGGATAAAGCTTAAGGACTTCAACGACTTCTGCTTCAGGCACGGAGTCCTGACTGACGAGGTCATGTATTTCGGCGATGACATCCCAGACATTCCTGTACTCAAAGCGTGCGGCTGCGGCGTCTGTCCGAGCGATGCCGTTGACGAAGCCAAAGAAGCTGCAGACCTTATCAGCGACTATCCCGGTGGAAAGCTATGCGTCAGAAAGACTCTGGAGCTTGTCATGAAGGCCCAGGGGAAATGGGAGGTTGACTTCGAGACATACGACAGGATGTTCTGACGTAATTTTCACCACACGTCATAATGATTTCACCACTGATTTCTTCAGTTTGCAACTGATTTGCGAGTTCTACTACAATGCTGACAGCTGTTTGCTGCCGGCATTTTTATTGTCTTACATTTGCAGGCGATAAAACAAGTGGTTATGAAATTTGAAAACGCAAATGTACTGATTACCGGCGGAGCATCCGGAATCGGAAAGATCATGGGCCGCATGGCTCTCGAGAAAGGCGCATCATGCCTTATCATATGGGATATCAACATCACCAACATAGAAGCAACGAGACAGGAACTCCGGAAATACGGAAAGGTAACAGGATATGTTGTAGATGTATCGAACAATGAAATCGTCACAAAAGCATATGCCAAGGTTGTGGAAGAATGCGGAGAAATCGACATCCTCATCAATTGCGCAGGTATAGTCACCAGCAACAAGACCTTCGCCAATATTAGCACAGACGAAATAGTCAGAACGATGAACATCAACACAATAGCACCAATGTTCGTTGCCCGTGCCATGCTACCGGCCATGCTGGAGCGCAACCGTGGCCATATATGCACGATAGCATCTGCCGGAGGAATGCTTTCAAACCCGAAGATGTCCGTGTATGCCGCAAGCAAATGGGGTGTGATCGGATGGTCTGACTCCGTAAGGATAGAACTTCAGGAAATGAAGAGCAACGTCCATATCACCACTGTTGCACCATACTATATCAATACAGGAATGTTTGATGGAGTAAAATCACGCATCATCCCTATCCTGAAACCGGAATATGCTGCAAGAAAAGTCATTCAAGCGATAGAAAGGAACAATACATTCAAAGGCATTCCGTTCGGTTTTCATTTCATACGATTCTGGCAGGCAATACTTCCGACAAGAATCTTTGATTTCTTCTTCGGTGAAGTATTCGGAATCTATCATACGATGGATGCCTTCACAGGACGTAAGCACCAGGGTTCACTGTCATCCAGGGCATCATAATGACAGATAGGGAATTTTCTCATTCAGGGAAATTCCGTATTTTTGACAAAATTTACAAGACATGAGTATAGAAAACACTTCCGTTGAAAGAATCGACAGCATTGTCAAGGCCCAGAAGGACTTTTTCCGTTCCGGGGCTACACTTGATGTCAGATTCCGCAAGGATATGCTCTGCAGATTCCGTTTTGCAATGGCCCAATGGGAAAAGAGGATATGTGACGCTCTCTGGACAGATCTTCACAAATCTTACGAAGAAGCTTATCTTACAGAGATAAGTATAGTCAACAATGAGATAATGAATCACATTGAACACGTGAAGAAGTGGTCAGGAAAAAGAAAGGCATGCTCCCCTCTCAAGCTATTCCCTTCGCGCAGCTATATAGTGAAGGAACCTCTCGGAAACACATTGATTATTTCTCCGTGGAATTATCCGGTCCAGCTGCTGCTCAACCCTCTGGTCGGAGCCATCTCGGCAGGATGCACGGCGGTTCTGAAGCCGTCACCCTATGTTCCTAACGTATCCAAAGTCATCGAGGAGATGATCAAGGAGACATTCGATGAAAAATATGTCGCTGTAGTACAGGGAAACAGAGAAGTCAATTCAGCACTGCTTGACAAGAGATGGGACCTGATCTTCTTTACCGGAAGTCCGGCTCTTGCAAAGACTGTCATGGCATCAGCCGCGAAGAATCTGACTCCTGTAATCCTGGAACTCGGTGGCAAGAGTCCTTGCATCATAGACAGGACTGCTGACATCAGGACTGCAGCAAGAAGGATTGCATGGGGAAAGACTCTGAACAGCGGACAGACATGCATTGCTCCTGACTATCTCCTCATTCATAAAGATGTAAAGGAAAGTTTCGTCAAGGCATTCGCCGAAGAAGTCCGCAGCCTGCATGGCGAGGACATCAAAGCCGACAGACACTATGTAAGGATGGTGAATGACAAGGCCTTCGAACGCGTCACCGGATATTTCAAGGACGGCAAGATCATTTACGGTGGCCGCACAGATGCTGAAAGCCGCTTCATCGAGCCGACTCTGATAGAGGAAGTCGCACCCGACTCCCCTCTCATGACAGAGGAAATTTTCGGCCCGGTGTTCCCTGTAATCGCCATTGGTGACAACTTCAGGGAGAAGGTGATCGAATTCGTAAACTCCCGCGAAAAACCGCTGGCATTCTATTATTTCGGAAAGGAATCCGACGGCTGGGAAATCATACGGAGAACTTCTTCAGGAGGAGGATGCATCAATGATGTCATAATGCATATAGCTAACGAAAACGTTCCATTCGGAGGTGTCGGTAATTCCGGCATGGGACGATACCATTCGAAAGACAGTTTTGAAGCTTTCAGCCATACCCGCTCTATCGTCTGCACCGGCACATGGATCGATCTGCCGTTCCGTTATATGCCATACAAAATGTTTTCTCTCATCAAGAAAATATTATAAAATTTTTCCTCGAAAAATATTATTTGTTGAAATTGCTGTATTCTCATCAATCTGTTATGGGTCTTTTCGGCCTGTTTCTCAAAACATATCATAACATTCCTGACGATATAAATTAAAACAGCCTCTAAGAAAAGTTTGACATGTCAAACTTTTATCCGCCCTCTGGACAAGGGCGGATTTTTGTTTATGATATATTTGCCGGCAAATAAATGCAGAAACGATGAAAAAAGCAGAAAAGCTTACCGACATGTTGTTCAAAAGCAGAGAGAAGCTTTGCAGGATACTGATAGCGGAAAATGTCTTGAATGACAGAAATCTGACTGACAGAATAGATGAAGCATCAATATCCGTGACAGCCAAATGCATGCTGATTCTGAAACTTTCAGGTTTCAGCTGTGATGACATTTCCGTAATATTGGCGGCTTCTAAAGCCGGCACGGCCGTCATTCTCGAAGATCTTGCCGGGAAATATCCGGATCTGTTGTAATCCAGCTGAATACCACCCCGCAAAACATTTTTGTTATATAAGCGAACAAATTAGTTAAATCAGCTTATTTTCTTTCGTTTACAACCGCATCACACTGCCTTTATCATTTCAGTGAACGATACATCTGTTCTATGCATCGTTTCTTCTGGTCTATATCAGGATGCACATACAGATTCAGAGTCGTGCTGATATTGGAATGTCCAAGCAAGACACTCACTGTCTTATAGTCACACTTCCCCTCGATACACCTGGTGGCAAAACTATGTCTGAGTCCATGAAATTTGAGTGGAGGAATACCGATCTTCACCATCAGCTTCTTATAATAGTTACGATAAGTACGAGGTTCTGTAGGCTTGTCACAGTTGGTCAGTACATAAAATGACGGATTGACTACCCTCACCAGTTGCTTTATAATCTTGCTAAGTTCTTTCGTCATGGGGACCTCCCTCATGGAATTGGCAGACTTAGGAGTATCTATGACAAGTTCCGTATGCCGCTTCCCTTCATCTACGAAATACACCCGTTGCAAAGTCTTGTCTATGGAAATGACTCCTCTTGTCACATCAAAATCCTTCCATTTCAGCGCACAAACCTCCCCTATCCTCAAGCCGGCACTCAGGCAGATATATACACCGAGATTTCTGAATGAGAAATTCTCTGAAAGATAATTCATGATACGCCTCTGATCGGCTCTGCACAGAACGGGGATATCGTTTCTTTCTCTTTCGGTCGGATAACGCACATCGATCTGTCTGAAAGGCATATATTCATATTTCGCTGCAAACTTCATCACCATCTTCAGAACGACCAACATGTCTTTCACTGTTTTTGTGCTTTTACCGTCATCCAATTTCCGGAATACGAAATCCTGCACCCGGGATTCATCGATTTCTGTCAGATCTCCAAATGCAGGAACCAGATGATTGCATAAAATAAGGGAGTAAGCGGCAAATGTTGATTTCTTGACATACTTTTTCTTTTCATTCTGCCATAATTCGGAAATTTCTTTGAATGTCCTTTTACTTTCCATTTCTGTCATGATTTAGAAACTGTTTAAGTGATGTGTAAAAAAAATAAATGGCCGGATGTTCAACTCCGACCATTTTACCATATGAATCCTGCAACAACAGGATGGAATCATTTCTTTCCCATGACTTTGTCAACTATGATGGCAATCGCTCCGTCTCCTGTCACATTACATGCCGTGCCGAAACTGTCCATGGCTATATAAAGAGCGATCATCAGCGCCTGAGCCTCCTGATCGAAACCGAGCATCGACTGCAACAATCCGAGAGACGCCATGATTGCTCCTCCGGGTACACCGGGCGCGGCAACCATCGTGATTCCGAGCATGCAGATGAAACCCAAGAACATTCCGAAATCATACTCCATTCCCTGCATTATCATCAAGGCAAGAGCACAGGCGACTATCTTGAGTGTACTTCCTGACATGTGGATCGTAGCACAAAGAGGCACTGTAAAGCCGGCGACATCAGATGAGACACCGTTTTTGCACGATTGTTCAAGAGTTACAGGGATCGTAGCTGCAGATGACTGGGTGCCGAGAGCCGTAAAGTAAGCCGGCATCATAGTCCACAGAAGCTTGAACGGATTCTTTCGTGCAAATCCACCGGCTATGGTGAACTGAAGAATAAGGATTCCGATGTGAATGAGGAATATGATTCCTATGATCTTTATGAATACCGTAAGCACCGAGAAAACCTGACCTACATAAGTCATATTCAGGAATATGCCGAAGATATATAATGGAAGGAGCGGAATAACAGCAACTTTGATTGTCTTGACAACGATCTGCTCAAAATCTTTTGCGACATTCTTGAGATAGGTACTGTCAAGAGCCGCAATACCGAGCCCGAGAGTGAAGGCAAG
This sequence comes from Bacteroidales bacterium, assembly GCA_017472115.1. Next base: position 19,433 of record JAFUQW010000130.1, read on the forward strand.
CACAAGAGCGGTCATCACATTCATGAGAGGAGGGATATTGACAGTAAAGAATGGTAAGGGTTCTTCAGCAGAGGCTATCTCCTGCAATGAAGTTCCCGATGAAATCATGGAAGGAAAAAGAGAAGCACCTGTCAGATATGAAACCAATCCTGCGAATAATGTCGAACCATAAGCGATCAGCACAGTAACAAGGAGCATCTTTCCGGCTCCCTTGCCGATGTCTCCGATTGCAGTAGTCACAAGACCGACTATGATCAGAGGAATGGCAAATCCCAAGAACTGGCTGAACACACTATTGAAAGTAAGGAAGAGCCTGACTGTCCAGGCCGGTGAGAACAAACCGAAACAAATTCCGAGAGCGATTGCGATGATAATCTTGCCGAGAAGGCCGAACTTTAGTTTCTTCATGTCGATAATTATGGTTTAACAAAATTGTTATGACTAATAACTAACATGTTCTTCTTATTATATATCAGCCAAATATAACAACTACTACATATTTTTACAGAAAAACATGACAAAGATAGCAAATGAATAGAATTTTGCCTAAGTTTGCACCCGCTAAAATAACGGACCATGATACAGTTTCAATGCGATTACAACGAAGGCGCACATCCCCGTATTCTAGAGCGCCTGATTCAGACCAATCTTGAGCAGACAGAAGGCTATGGCAAAGACCATTATTGCGATGCTGCACGCAAAATCATCAGAGATGCATGCGGAAGAGCAGATGCAGACATTCATTTCCTTGTCGGAGGGACACAAACCAATGCGACAGTCATATCTTCTGTCCTGAAGCCATATCAGGGAGTGGTATGCGCTCATACCGGACATATAAACGTTCACGAAACCGGAGCAATCGAGCATGGGGGCCATAAAGTCCTTGCCATTCCTTCGGAAAACGGCAAGCTTGACGCGAATAATCTGCTCAAGTGCATTCAGGAGCATTACAGCGATGACGGACCTGAGCATATGGTTCAGCCCGGTATGGTATATATATCATTCTCCACTGAAACCGGAACAATCTATACGAAGGAAGAGCTCAGAGCCATCCGTAACATATGCAGCGAATACGATATTCCGCTTTTCATCGACGGCGCCCGCCTCGGCTACGGGCTCGTTTCCGAGGGCTGCGATGTGACTTTGAAAGACATTGCTGATATCGCAGATGTCTTCTATATAGGAGGGACAAAGCAAGGTGCATTGTTCGGTGAGGCAGTCGTGATTACAAACGACCTGATCAAAAAGGATTTCCGATACTGCCTCAAGCAGAACGGAGGATTGCTCGCCAAAGGAAGGCTATTAGGAATCCAGTTCCTGACTCTCTTTGAAGACGATCTTTATTTCAGGCTCTCGGAACATGCGGTGTCCCTTGCGCTGAAGATAAGGGACGCATTCAAGGCCAAAGGATTCCCTTTCATTGCGGAAAGTCCGTCAAACCAGCAATTCCCTATCCTTCCGGACTGCGCTCTTGAAAAATTAAGAAAGGATTTTCTCTTCTCCATATGGCAGAAGGTCGATGAGAGTCATACGGCAGTGCGTTTCTGCACCAGTTGGGCTACAAGGCCTGAAGCTGTGGACAAACTGCTGAAGACAATAGAGTCTTTATAAAAATAACCCCCGGAAGTGCCGGACTTCCGGGGGTTATTGATATCATTCTGTTTCTTATCTTGAGTTCGCATTGGTCAGAGGCTTTCCCTGAAATTCTCCTGTAAGGGTATTGAGGAAGGAAGTGATCCGGTCAACCTCGTTTTGGGTCAGTTCCACTCCACTCTGATAAAGTCCCATGTCACGTACGGCATCTTCAAGGGTAAGCCTTGTACCGTCATGATAATACGGCCATGTATGCTCGATGTTCCTGAGTCCGGGCACTTTGAAGCGGTGACGGTCACGCTCTATACCTGTCTCCTTGAAGCGTCCGTTGTCCTCCACTGTAAGTTCCATCCCTCTTTCCTCGAAATAATGTCTGCGAAGTCCCATGATTTCGTATGAAAGACCTCCGAGATTAGGACCGGCATGACATGTGGCGCAATCATACTTCTTGAAAAGTTCATATCCCTCAAGTTCGTCTGCAGTCAATGCAGAATCATCTCCACGCAGCCATTTGTCGAAGCGGGAGTCTGGAGTGATGAGGGTGCGCTCGAATTCCTCAATAGCATCCGTTATGTTGGCTTCGGTCAGACCGTCAGGATAAACTTTCCTGAACTCGGAAGCGAACTTCCTGTCCTTCTCGAGCTTGGCGATGATCTCATCGAATGATGCAGAAGCCATTTCTATAGGATTGAGAGGCGGACCTGCCGCCTGATCTGCAAGTGTCTTTGCACGGCCGTCCCAGAACTGGACGAAATTATAGACAGCATTATAGACTGTTGGAGCATTCACACCTCCGAGCTGTCCCCCTACTCCCTCGGAATACTGCTTGTTATCGACTCCTGCAGTCTCAAGAGCATGGCAGGACGCGCATGAAACGGTGTTGTCAACCGAAAGACGAGTGTCATGGAAAAGCGCGAAACCCAAAGCTACCTTTGCTGGATCCGTCTCAAGACTGCTGTCAATCGGACGGACCGGCTCAGCAGCACGCTCACCCTCAAGTCCGTCATCATAAATCGCCATACGCTCCTTTGCGACCCAGTCAAGGACGATCTCCCTCTTTGCCTTTGTAAGCGAACTTCCCCAATGCATGAGATAATACTTCGGCATCGGCATCCTGTCATCAAGCACGACTTTCTCCACTTTGGCAAGATCCACAGGATTCATATCCTCATCGATCTTGATAGCGTTCATCATGGCGGTCATGTCGAACGCACGATAGCCGGAGTCAACATCCTTCATCACTATCTTGCCGGCCACCGGCAATTTCGCATAAAAAGGAAGTTTCGGATCCGCACTATGGCAACTCAGACAGCCTCCATCCTCAAAAATGGCATAAACCTGCTCATTCAGAGGAAGTTCAGATGAAGGAACACGGTTGACGGCCCTATAGACCACCACCGCAGCAGCTGCCGCAACCAGCAGCACAACTGCACACAATCTGACAAGTTTCTTCATAAAGTTCCGATTTTATTTACATATCTCCACAAATATAGCAGAATTTACGATAAGATGCAACATCATCGGTTATATACATGCACGCTGTCCTGAGCTGTTGGGAGATAATTCACTCCCCACCAGCACATCTGAAGACAGGCGAATGAAAATATCAGCAGCACGCACAAAGCCCTTCTCGAACCTTTTCCCAGAAGTCTCAGATGAATGTAGCCGACATAACACAGCCATGTCAGGAGCGCCCAGGTCTCCTTTGGGTCCCAGTTCCAGTAATGCCCCCATGCGTCCTTTGCCCATATCGCACCGGAGAGCATACCGAACGTCAGGAATGCCGTGCCTATATATATCAGTGTGTCAGCAGCCTTCAATACATCGTTTTTTTCAGAAAAAAGTCCGACACAGGCAAGAAGGAAGGCGCAACCTAGGAGAGAATATGAAAACATATAGACAGTCACATGAGGAATGAACCACGGGCTCTGCAAGGCAGGCATGAGATTCTGGTCATGTATTTCCGGTTTGAATATGTTTATCATCACAAAAACAGTTGCAAGAACGGTGGAAAATGAGAGAATCCATCTGTAACGCCACCTCAGATATGTAAAAAGTCCGGAAATGAGGGCAAAGAACGAATACCACAGACGCGTCTCGCCCATAGTCCTCAGCGGAGGTCTCTCAAGACTCACCCAAAGACCGCATATGAATATGGCAAGCACCGCGACGGCAGCCGACGAAAAGGCTGTGGCGATTATCCGCGAACAAGAAGCCCTGCGCATCGAAGGGGCGTCAAAGATTGCCGCAACCGCACCGGCAGCGGAGAGGAGGACTGAAAGAAGTCCGAACCATAAGAAATCGTTCCAGGTCAGCATGTCTTCTTGGTTTTACGGGGTCCCTGAATGAAAAGCAGCATAGCTCCGGCCAGCATCATCACTATTCCGGCCAGTGCCGGATATTTCCAAGGCTCACGCACGATCTGAAGGATGCACCAGTATCCTTCAGTGGAATCATAGCCTGAAAGATATATATCTTCCGCAAGAGAAACTGCGTATGGATCATTTACAGCCAGAGTCACCTTTTCTCCGGCTACAGAGATGTCTGCTGCAAAATACGAGGGGGTGCCGTCCTCCGACAGACGCACATCGAGATTCTGAAGTTCGATCTCGTACGGGAGCCAGGCTTTCGTCCCGTCCATACGGTATGCCTCCCTTGTGGGGACATCTCTGAAAGCCTGCAGACGCAGTTCCTCTGAATCAGGAGCGCCCCAGAATGCCGATGACAGCGCCAGCAGAAGTCCTGCATGATTGAAGATAAACCGCCATCTCGGCCTTCCGCTACTCTTCCATCCCCTGAAAAGGACGAATGCCAGAACGGTCATCAGAAAAAGCATTATGACTATGAACGGCCACGACTTCACCATTTCGCGGTTTCCGGTGATGCCGAGCGCAAGACATGCGAGAGCAAATAGCGCTATGGAGACTATGCTTGCGGCCGGCGAAAGCATGAAGCGGACAAACCTTGAGCCGTCTGCATGCCTGTATGAAAGAAATATCGCCGTAATCCATAATACGGCAAGGATAAGGTTGAGTGGAAAGGCAAAGAATGTCATGAAAGCCATATTTTACACAAAAATAAAAATTATCGCGTAAATTAAGAAACATTGTTTATTAATAACTTATTAAAGCATTTATGAACATAGGTTTGGTCAATATAATAAAAAGTACTATCTTAGCCCCGCTAAACCCTAAAACAATTAATAATGAGTCCAGAAGTAATCGCTCATCTTGATGCCATCAAGGTAAATATGAATGAAGCGGGGATGAATACCATAAACATCGTTCTCGCATTCGTAATGTTCGGAGTTGCACTCGGCATCAAGCCAAAGACTTTCGTTGATGTATTCAAAAAGCCACAGTCGGTATTTCTCGGCATATTATGCCAGATGATTCTGCTGCCGGCATTGACTTTCCTTCTTACTATCACTTTCAAGAACTGGATTTCTCCGATGATCGCCCTCGGAATGATCCTTGTGGCATCCTGCCCGGGAGGAAACATATCCAACTTCATCACCTCTCTTTCAAGGGGTAACACGGAACTTTCAGTGTCGCTGACCGCCATAAATACGGCTCTATGCATATTC
>JAFUQW010000131.1 GCA_017472115.1 Bacteroidales bacterium
CCCGTTATACTTTATGATGTGCGGCAGGCTGAGAAGCCATGACCGCTTTTTTGACCTTAAAGATAGTATGTGGGCTTGATTTTTATTACAACGGGCGTAAAAACGAAAGTTTTTATGTAAGTTTGTCCACAGGAGTGTCAACCACAGCTTCGGACTGCTGGCCTTCATACCGGTAATCTACCTTTGTCTCGGCGGTTGCTGCCAGAGAGATTCCCACGAGTGGGAGTACGTAGAGAGCCTTCCAGGCACTCATACGAGATGATTTTTTGTTTAACATCATGGTAATACGTTGTTTAAGTGTACTGTGATTAAAGCTGTTGGCAACTGAGTAGCCGCTCTTGCTGACAGCTTTCCTTATCAATAGATATTGATATTCCTTTATGTCCGCTCCGCTGCGGAGAACAGCATCGTCAGCCTCGAACTCATGGAGGGCACGCAGATCGGACTTCAGCATCCAGATAGCCGGGTTGAACCACTGGAGTACCGTAATCATATCGACGAAAAGCAGATCCCACGAATGTCTTAGGGCGATATGTGCCTTTTCGTGAGTGAGGATCTGAGAGTAGCCGCTCTCGTAGTCCTCGCGTGAAAGCACAATGTATTTCATCCAGCTGAACGGAGATGTGTCAGTTTCTGTAATGACCAATGTCTCACCGCTTTCTAAGGTCTGATGTTCTCCTGACCTGATTATTGCCTCGACCTTGATTATGGAGATGAATGTCATGAGCATGACGATGAGGGCACCAAGGGCAAAGATGCCGCATAATACTGCCGGCCATATAGGTTCCTGAGGTGTTTCTGCCGTACCTGTGACTATGCCTTCGGCGCTGACGATGTCATTTGTGTCGGGGAGTATCACCACCTTCCTGATGGTAATCACGCAAAGAGGCAGCAGGAAAGAAAGTGCGGCAGTGCCGAGAAGGACTATCCTGTTGAAACGATGGAATGTCTCCTTGCTCAGAAGCAGACGGTAAAATATGTAGAATACCGCCAGTGCTATGGCTGCCTTGCCTTGATATATAAGAAGTTCGTTCATATCTGTCAAGTTTGAATGTTATCGGTTTCCTTTCTCTATCTGTTCGATGAGTTCCTTCAGTTCGTCAATCGTTATCTTCTCCTCCTTGACGAGTGTCGATACGGCACTGAGATATGAGTTGTTGAAATAGCTGCTGATGATTCCTTTGAACGAACTTCCTGCATATTCTTCACGGGACACGATAGGGAAGTACTGGTACGAATTGCCGTATGCCTTGTGGCCGACATAACCGTTTGCCTCAAGAGTCCGGACCATGGTGGAGAGTGTGTTGAAATGTGGCTTCGGTTCATCGTAATTCTCAAGGAGTTCACGTACGAACATCGCCCCTTTGTCCCAGAAGAGATTCATGATCTCTTCCTCTTTTTTAGTCAGTTTCTTCATGTCTCAAAATGTTTCTGCGACAAAGGTAACTAAAAAATCTTGTTATGCAACTATTTTTGATAGTTTTATAACTAAATTATTTAGTTGTATAAGAAGAAACACTTTACTTCGATGCGTAAAGTGTTGATAATGATGGATGTCTTGTGGAATTTTATGGGGATGTCAGACTATCTCCTGAAATGTTTGTCAGGATGAGGGTCATAGACTTTTTCCGGTTCATAAAGCCGCCTTGGCAGCATGATGAGCATCATGCTGCCTGTCAGGCATAACGTATTGATGTTGGGGGACATCAGTAGAATCGTGTATCTGTTAAGATTTAATGTTCAGTCCGTTCAGCTGTATTCAAAGCCTGTGCCATTGTCAATCTTTCTCTTCGTCTCCGGGACAATACTGTCTCCGGGCTGGCAGTCCAAAGTCTTGCCGGCATTATGTCAACGTTTACTGTGATCGGCATTTTAGATACTTAGAAACTGTTTAAATTTTTCTCCGAAAAATCATCATAATATTTCAAATGATAAAATTTTAAACAGTTTCTCATAGTGCGTTGAACCTCTCGACTATGCTTTCGGCCATCTCGACGTCGTCGTTTTCGTATGCTATGGCTGCGATGAAGGACAGCGTTTCTCGGCAGGATTCAAAATATACGGAGGACCACTCATAGTACCGAAGGAAGAAAGAGGCTGATTCAAGAAGCCCGTCTGCCAGTCTTGAAGCCAGGTCACAGGCCTTTTCCTTTTCTCCCGCCCTGTAATACAGGTCTGCCATCACAGCTACCGACTGTTCGTTGGTAAATCCGTATGCTGACAGGTCGAGAGGGAAAACCGATTCAGGGACATTCTCACGGCACAGGTCGAGCAGTTCGACTGCCTTGGCGGTTTCGCCCGCATCAAGCATTATGCGTGCGGCTTCTGCGAACATTTTCCTTTGGTCATGGACGCCGGCAAAGGTATAGAGATTATGATAATCGGTAAACCAGTCAGTCCTTTTCAGTTCGTCCCATCGATAGACCGATGTCATCCTGCGGTAGAGGTCTGACGGATCGGTGAAGTCGGCTGTATGCCTTGTGGTCCGGTTCTTTATCGGCACGAAGCGATATGAGAAGCCGTCATACATCAGGTAATCCTTGATGCCTATGTTGATGTCGCCTCCTGCGTTGAGTAGGCTTATAGGTCTGTCCCATTCGTAATCTGACAGCAGGTCGAGAAAAAAGAGCTCCGGCTTCGTAATGTAATTCTTGTCTTTCGGGATGGTCAAAGTGATGTGGTCCGGAATCATATCTTCAAATTTCCGGTCAAGGATTCCATACCTGATTACATTCTCTTTATTGACGGGTATCACAAGCTGCCGGGAAGCTATGTAATCGCCATGACTGCCGTCAGCAAGAGGAATCTTTGCATCGGGATGCCTGAATACACGCATCACATCTGAGAGAAGAAAGGCTGAGTTTCGCGTGTCGTATATGACTACGGCCTCATTAGTGCCGTAAAGATACTGTTCCAGACCGACCGACAACGGTAGAGGCGAGGACTCGTTGGATGCATATTTCATCTGGTCATAGTGCCAGTCGGTGCCGAGCAGCGAGGTATTTACAATCCTCACATCCGTTCGGTAGTTTTCAACCTCCTGGGCGTACCAGAGGGGGAATGTGTCACAGTCGCCGTGCGTCACGAGGATGCCGTCCTGTCCCGCGGAGTCGAGGGTGTTGCGCGCAAATTCCACTGCGGTGTATCTGTTGCTTCTGTCGTGGTCATCCCAGTTTTCGACAGCCATCAGGGCCGGTACCGCAAGCATCGGGAGGCTTGTCAGCATGGCAGGGATTTTCCGGTCCGGTCTGCTGACGAATTCATGGACGGCCGTAACGGCAAGGCCTATCCACAGGGAGAAGAAATAGAAGGAACCGGCATAAGCATAGTCGCGTTCACGCACCTGATACGGCGATTGGTTGATATAGAGCACAATAGCTATTCCTGTCATGAAGAACATTAGGAATGTCAGCCATGCCCCCCTTCTATCCCTGCTGTATTGAAAGAAGAGGCCTATCAGGCCGAGCAGCAGGGGAAGCATGAAATAGTGGTTCTTGGCCTTGTTGTCCTTCAGATGGGACGGGGCATCGGACTGGTCTCCTAATCTTATCCTGTCTATGAATCCTATGCCGGATTCCCAGTTTCCTCTCAACGGATCGCCGGGGACAGGACTGTGGATGTCGTTCTGCCTTCCTGCAAAATTCCACATGAAATATCTCCAGTACATCCAGTTGACCTGATAGTCAAAGAAGAATGTAAGGTTCTGCAGAAAGGTCGGCTTCAGGTCTGAGGACCCTCGTACGCGGATGCCGTCCTCTCCTATATATGATTTGTAGAACCGTATATACGAATCGTCCCTGTTGTCCCACATCCGTGGGAAGATCATCTTGCCTTCGCGTGTGAAAGAGGCTTCCGGCATTGTCTCCGCCCGGACGTATCTGCCGTCAAGCGGTGTCCAGTATGTTTTGGTCTCAAGCTCGTACGGGGCTCCGAAATATTCTCCATAGACGAGAGGCTTGCTGCCGTACTGCTCCCGGTTGAGGTATCGCACTAATGTGAACGGATTGTCCGGCTGGTATTCGTTTGTCGGGGGCTTGACGCTTGAGCGTATGATCACGATGCTGAATACCGAAAAGCCGATGATTATCACGGTGGTGCATAGGAGGACGGTATTCGCCAGTACTTTCCCTCGCTTTAGAGTGTGGAAAAGTCCCAGAAAGCATCCCCCGAGCAGAACTGTCATGAAGAAGGCGGCTCCGGAGTTGAACGGGAGTCCAAGGATGTTTACAAAGAACAGGTCTGCATACGCAGCCATCTTCGGCAGATACGGAATCAGCCCGAAGAGCAGCACAGCGAGAATCAGGCAAGAAAGAATGAATATGCCCGCAAGCTCCCTGAAAGTGTATCTGCCGTTTTCCCTTATCCTGTAGAAATACAGGAACATTATAGCCGGGATGCTAAGCAGATTGAGCAGATGGACGCCGATGGACAGGCCCATGAGGAAGCATATCAGCACGATCCATCTGTTGGCATAAGGTGAATCTGCGTCATCGTACCATTTCGTCATGAGCCAGAATACGAGGGCGGTGAACAGAGAGGACATGGAATATACCTCCGCTTCGACCGCAGAAAACCAGAATGTGTCGCTGAAGCAGAATGAGAGAGCGCCCACGGCTCCCGATCCGAAGATTGCGACAGTCCGGGCAGGACTATATTCTTCCGTCCTCATCAGTCTTTTGGCGAAAAAGACAATCGTAAGGTAGAGGAACATCACAGTGAAGGCCGAGCAGATTGCGCTGAGCGAATTGACTGCCGCGCCTGCATGCATATTGTCTGTGAAAATGGTGAAGAAACGGGCGAACAGCTGGAAAACGGGGTTTCCCGGCGGATGTCCCACTTCGAGTCTGTATGATGAGGCTATGAATTCCCCGCAGTCCCAGAATGAGGCTGTGGGCTCTATGGTGAGGAGGTATGTGACGGCGGAAATCAGGAAAATAAGGCCGGCCGTCAGATTGTTGTAGAAATGAAACTTCTTCGTGTTCATCTGTATCAATTTTGACACAAAATTATTCCGGAAAAGTTTTACATTTCAGTTTTTGGATAATTATTTTGCTTATATAAGATACTGTCATACAATGTTTTAGATAAAAGTGACAGATTCGGGCAGACCGAAAGTCTTACATAATGTCTTTTTCAAGTCCGGAAAGCAGGCTGCGAAGCCAGATTCCTATGTTGGTGTCGTGCTCGCCGAGCCCGAGTTTCTTGCGGATGTCGCTGCTTATTATATAATGTCTTTTCTTCCTGATATATTCGCCTACTTCCTTTCCCTTGAGTCCGAGGGTGTATAGGCAGCAATATCCGATTTCCCAGTCGGTGAGACCTTTGTCGGAAAGGTATGCTATGAATTTCGGATACCTTTCCTTGAAGATGACTTTGGTAGAAACAAGGAATGATTCGCGGTCGGATATAAGATTCTCGATTTCTTCTTCGGACACCTTGTATATCCTGTCGTCAGATGAGATGTGTGATGCCAGGATCTTGTCGAGCAGGGCCAGCCTCCGGGTAATGAGCTCCATAGCCTTGTCATCCGGTTTCCGGCTGAGTTGCAGATTGATCTTCCTTATGATGAAAAGGCAGATGAGCAGGATTATTATTGAAGCGGAAATCAGATGGAAAAAGGATTTTCTGTTGCTTTCCAATTTCATCTTGTCCGCATATCTTTCCTGGATTATCCTTGCGTTCTGCCTTTTCAATGTGTCGGTGTCCGGCACGAGTACGGCCTTTTCCCTGATTACCTCCTGCCATTTAAGGGCTTCTTCAGCATTTTGCCTGTCACCGCTGTCTATGTAATAGCTGACTGCAATGCTGATAATGCTGTCGTTGGTCATTTCAATCCCGACCTTGTCCAATGCGATTGAATACAGAAGGGCATGTCTTGCCCTCTGCTCTTTTGTGTGCAGATGCCTTCTGTCCAATGAGTCCAGTGCCACAAAAGCGCTGTCAGGACTGGTCTCAAGACGCATCTGAGCCTCGTCAAGCACCCTGTCTGCATCGCTCGAGCATGCACACGAGCCGAGACAGAAGATAAGCATGAATGCGAAGAATATGTTGCGGGATCTGATCATAGGTCAAGGAAAACGGGCCCCTTACCTGCAAAAATCCGACCAAAGTCACTTCTTGTCTATCTTTGACGACTTTGGCTGATTCTCTACGACTCTCATAGGGACTGCTTTCCGTCCTTGTGGACCTCGAAATGGAGGTGTACATCGGTCGATTCAGCAGTCTTTCCGGCCTTACCTATCATCTGTCCTGTCTTTATTCTGTCAGGTCTGAGTATGATATATGGCACTTGCTTATACACGGTCCTGATGCCTTCTTCGTGCATGATTGTGACTGTCAGTCCGGCGCTTTCAGGTCCGCAACGGAATTCTTGCATCCCATCCCTGCCCGTGACATTCACTTCCACATCTCCGACATTGAACTTTCCCGGTTGGAGGGATGTCTCTGCCGGCATGAAGATGTTTTCCGGATAGTGGAATGTCGTGATGCCGGTAGTCTTGTCATAAGTGACGATTGTCTCGTCACCGCTTTCGATAGATACCAGGTGTCCGTCTGCCGCGGCCCATATAGGGTCCCCTTCCTCAAGAACGAAGTCGATCCCTATATGCCTGCGTGAAAAGACGCTATGCCTCGGTCTGCTTTCGTATCTGTCCATTATACCGATAGGATTGCACGGCATCTGAAGGTGTATCGCGGTCGTGTCCGCCAAGTCCGTTTCCGCCTTTGCTTGAGCCTCTTGTGGGGATCTGGCTCCGCAGCCGAAGGCGAAGAATACGACTGCGATTACGGGGAGTGTGGCAGCCAGCCTTATCCAGGCCCCTTTGCCACGATGTGATTGAGTCATCATAATGAATCTTTGTTTAGTCAATGAATGATTCAACCCACAGGATATATCCGGATTATAACCAAAGAGTTGTCTGAATATTGTCGTTCTGTATGTCTTGAGTCCGAATCCGTGGCTCAGTACATCCTTGTCCGCTTCCCACTCCTGCACTTCTTCGAGGTCTTTTTCCGCGATGCGGAAGAACGGATTGAACCAATATACCGACCTTAACACAGCGAGAGTCATCCTTTCCATGCTGTGACGATGCCGCACATGGCTTGCTTCATGGGTAAGTATCTGTATCTTTTCCTCTTCTTCATAGTCATAGCCCATGAAAACAGTGCGGATGAATGAGAACGGAGTCTTTATCTCTGCATTTTCAGCAAGGATATATTCGTCTGTGTATGTCAGTTCGGATTTTCTTCGTATTCTACCTATCCTTATCCAGCTGCGGACTATCAGTGCCAGCGATGCGCTGGCGGCAAGAATATATATTAAGACGGCTGCCTGCAGGAAATCGATCTTCGGCATATTGATGGATTTTGCAGTCTGAACTGTTGAGACAGTATCCGTCTGTGCCGCAGCCGATATGGCTGTCTCCTCCTGTACGGCCTCGGGCTCTTCTGCCGAGTCAATGGTTCTGTAAGTAGTTGGCTGCCACTCGGATAATCCGATTGCAGCCGGACTGGTATATACCGGAACATTCATTGCCGGAATTGCTGCGGAAAGCAGCATGGTGATGATCAGATATGCCCTGCACATGCGGAACGCTACCTTCTTCGCTATAAGCCAGCGATAAAGGGCAAGAAACAGTCCGCTGCAGACGATCACTTC
>JAFUQW010000132.1 GCA_017472115.1 Bacteroidales bacterium
CCTATTATGCGCCTTTTCGGCATATTTTTCCTCTTTTCCTCGTCAGATAGCACCGCTATCCTCCTCTGAAAACAGAAAAAATCTACTCGAAAATTCATCATAATATTTCAAATGATAAAATTTTAAACAGTTTCTAAGTGTTTCAATGCTTGAGGTATTTCCCCTTATATTGTCTCTTGCCTATGGTGTTCTTGCCGTACTGGACTGCGTTGACCGGGCAGATATGGAAGCATGCGAGGCACTGGGTGCATCTGTCGCCCCATTGTGGCCGCCCTTCCTCGAGAATTATATTATGCACGGGACAGGTCTTTACGCATAGTCCGCATGATGTGCAGACGTCTGTCGTATGGAATGGCTTCGGATCGATCTGGAATCTGTTGAACAATGGAGCGATAACGTATGTCTTGATGTTCGGGATAGATCCTGTGACGCAGTCGTATGGATCCGTGACGACCCTCTCGTTGAGACTTACTGCCATGCGGTCTATACGTTCCTTAGCATCTTCGACCTTTGCACGCTCTGTTTCTTCGTCGTCGATTCCGAATCCGGGAAGAGCGACATAGGTGTTCGGCATTATCACTGAATATCCGGCATGGCATTCCCATCCACGGGCCTTTACGGCTTTCCTGAACACTTCGGCAGTCTTTCCCGAGTCATCACCGCAGGTGCATGCAAAATAAAGATATTCAGGTCTGCCGATAAGCTTCACGCGCCTGATGAAATCGAGAACTATTGCCGGAGGAGCCCATGAATATACAGGAAAGACAAAGCCCACAGCTTCGCCGGACTTTGTCTCGTATGTTTCATCCGCATAGTCGGCTATGGGGATCATTGTGTCGTCAAGTCTTTCTGCCAACCGGTCTGCGACCCATGCGGAATTGCCGTTTCCTGAGAAATAGAAAATCATGTTCTTGTCATTTGTGGCAAAGTTACGTAATTATTCCTTTTCTTCCCAATGGAAAGGTGCGAATTCGGAGTCGGGGTCACGCCATGACGGCTTGCGCAGGGCATAGATGATGAAAGGTATGATTACCATGACTATGCAGCCTGCTATAAGGACTATATACCAGACTTTGGTGCTGCCTATGTTTATCTGTCCCGGAGGAATGAAGCTCAGGACGAATGCCAGCAGAGAACCGCTGAATCCCGTGATTCCCATTATCCACATCAAGGCATTGCCTTTGCCGAGACGGAACGGACGTTTCGCGGTCTTCATCTTGTATCGCAGCGTGATTGCAGCTGCAAACATGAGCATATACATTATCAGATAGAGCAGAATGGTCAGCTGGGACAATATCTGATAGAATGACTGTACCGACGGCATCACCACGAACAGAAGCGACAGCAGGGTCACTATCCCTCCCTGTACGAGAAGTATGTTTCGCTGCACTCCGTTGCTGTTGCTCTTCTGGAAGAAAGGAGGCAGATACCCGGCCTTGCCTACGGTAAAAATACCTTTCGACGGGCCTGCAACCCATGTCAGGACGCTTGCCAGAACACCGAAGGCCAATGCTATGGCTATGACAGGACCGGCCCATGGGATATGGAAATATCTGAAGAAATTGTCGAATCCTATCAGAAGCGACTGGGTCAGATTGATGTCCTTGGCCGGAATGATGGCTCCTAATGCGAATGTTCCCAGGACGAAGATGCATACCGTAGCCAGTGAGCCTATGATGATGGCTTTGGGGTAATTGCGCGACGGATTGTTGACATCCATCACATGTACTCCCATCATCTCCATGCCGGCATAGAACAGGAATATGCTGCTCGCAAGGACTATATTGTCGAGTTTTGAAAGGTCGGGTATGAATCCCTGCGACATATCCATGTAGTTGTGTCCTCCTGTGGCCAGATATATGATTCCCAGCACGATGAGCAGCCCGGCAGGAATGATTGTGCCGATGAGGCCTCCCCATTTGCTTATCTTTCCTACCCAGCCTATTCCCTTCATGGCTATGAATGTGGCGATCCAGTAGATTGAGAGGACGGTCACGAGAGTGAATATCTTGTTCGATGCAAGGGCGGCGTCGGATATGTCGTTCATGCCTATGAATGCGAGTGAAACGGCACCGAAGGTAAGCACGGTAGGGTACCATATCGTTGACTCGATCCATTGCAGCCAGATGGCAAGGAAGCCGGCTCTCGGGCCGAATGCCTCACCGACCCATCGGAACACACCGCCCTGCTTGTCAGAAAACATGGCTGCAAGTTCCGCCGCCACCATTGCAGTCGGAATCAGGAACACAATGGCGGCAAACAGATAGTAGAAGGCCGATGAAAGGCCATAAATGGCCTCGGAAGGCAGGCCTCGCAGGCTTACCACGGCCGTTATATTCATGATTGCGAGCGTCGTTACACTGAGTTTTAACGCCTTGCCCGCGTTTCCTTTCTGTGTATTCATCTCTCCTGTGTTTTAATGTGTATATACGTGTCCTTTATGCTTTTCTCCCTTATCCATCTTCAGACGCGATGGGGTAGGGTACTCCAGTTTTTCCAGTTCTCCAACCGCTCCGGCTATGTCATCTATGAGCATGTCTGCCATATCTCGTGACATTCCCTGACGGACGACGATCCTCATCACCACCATGTCCTCAATGTCTTTAGGCATCGTATAGGCCGGTACCATCCATCCGCTCTGCATCAGCTTGTCCTGGAGGTCGAAGAGGGTCCATTTTGCCTTCTCTTCATATTCAGGGTTCATCATCCAGATGAAGAGGGGATTGTCCAGAGTCTTTGAGTAAACGTCGAAGCACGGCATGCTGCCGATCTTCTGGTGACAGTATTCAGCTATGGCCATCGAATTCGAATGGATTTCCCTATATCCTTCCTCGCCGAGGTGTATGAAATTATAGTATTGCGCAAGAATCTGTGCGGCCGGACGTGAAAAGTTCAGACCCACCTGAGTGATGCTTGCACCGAGGTAATTCACACTGAAGGACATCTCTTCCGGCAGATACTTCTTGTCGCGCCAGACCACCCATCCGAGGCCGGGATAGACCAGTCCGTATTTATGTCCTGATGTAGATATTGAAAGGACATTCTTCAGACGGAAATCCCATTTTTTCTCAGGGTTCAGGAAAGGAAGGATGAATCCTCCCGAAGCAGCATCGACATGGATAGGAATGTCATATCCGGTCTTTGCATTATATTCTTCAAGTGCCTTGTCGAGGGCCTCGATGTCATCATTCATTCCTGTCCAGGTCACGCCTGCGATCGGAACTATGCATATCGTGTTCTCGTCGCACATCCTTATGACCGCTTCAATGTCGAGGGTAGGGTGTTCGTAGGTGACAGGTACTGTACGCATCTCAATCTGCCACAGCTGGCAGAATTTCTCCCATACGACCTGATATGCCGTGCTCATTACCAGATTTGGCTTGTCGAACGGCTTTCCTTCCTTTTTCCTTCGGGCCCGCCATCGCAGCCATGCGGCAACTCCGCCCAGCATGCAGGCCTCTGAGGAACCTATGCCAACGGCTCCGGTCTTCCATTCGTTCTTTTCCGGTGTGTTCCACATGTTGGCCACCATATTGATGCATCTGCCGCACATGACGGCGACGCGTGGATATTCTGTCTCGTCTATGTAATTTATCCCGACAGCCTCATTCATCAGTCTGGTGCCGTAGTCATCCATGTAGGTGGTGACGAATGTCGCCAGGTTCAGTCTCGGCTGGGTCTGAGGAAATGTTTCGTCCTTGACCATCTGATACGCGATTTCGGCCGGAGTCCTGTGTTTCGGAATGAATTCCGAAGGTGCCGGCTCTCTCATCTCAGAGGAACCGAAAATGATGTCGGTCTCATCCTTTCTTGTTTTTCCGTCTGCTTTCATATTTTTATTTATTATAAATTAAACTTGATTCTGTGCCTGTGTCACAAAACATGCCAATCCCGGCAGAGATATTCAGTTTGGTTTTATCATAAAACTTTGCAATATTTGTGTTGGAATCAGACTTTCGCGCGTGCGAAAGACCTTGTATTGAGGCTTGACGGCCGACATCAAGTCCTGTCTTCGGGAGAGAGGATTCTGGAGAAAGGTGACTCAAACAGGTAAAGCAGAGTGGGGGAATTTTTGTAATCTATCATGATTGTCAGGAAGATGAAAGTTATTTATTTTGCAGGTGGATGCTTCTGGGGCACACAGCATTACATGAGTTTATTTGAAGGAGTGGTCAAGACTGAGGCGGGTTACGCAAACGGGAATATCAAGGAACCGACTTATCAGCAGGTTTACTCGGATCGGACGGGCCATGTCGAATGTGTCAAGGTGACTTATGATGATGATGTAATTTCTCTGGCGACTCTATGCAGGCTTTTCTTCAGATCGATAGATCCTCTTCTCGTGAACAGGCAGGGCAATGATTACGGTACCCGGTACAGGACAGGAATATATTGGGAAGATGAGGCGGACAGGGATGTCATCGATGAGGTATATGAGGAAGTCCGGCGCAGTCATGGAGAGCCGCTTGCCGTAGAGAAATGCCTTCTCAGGTGTTTCTATCCTGCAGAGGAGTATCATCAGGAATATCTGATCAAGAATCCGGACGGATACTGTCATCTGACACCGCAGACCATCAGAACTGCCGAGACATACTCAAAGATTGTGAAGGCATTGAAGGAGTATTCCGATGAAGAGAAGAAACTTGTCCTGCCACGGTTCTTCAAGACAGGCAAGGGAGAATATGGGGAAGGGGACAGGTTCCTCGGAGTCGTTGTTCCTTCGACGCGCAAGGTGGCAAGAATGTTCAAGGATTCTTCCTATGACGTCCTTGATGTGCTGATTGAAAGCGAATGGCATGAATGCCGGCTTTGTGCCCTATTCATTCTGATAGAAAAGTATCGGGACGATCCTGATAATGTGGTATGGTTTTATAAGACTCATATCCGTTGGATAAATAATTGGGATCTTGTTGATCTGTCGGCTCCATATATTCTGGGAGATTATCTGCTCAGACAGAAAGAGTATGATGTGCTTTATGAGATGGCTGGATCGACAGATATGTGGGAGCAGAGAATAGCTGTAGTGTCGGCTTTGACGCTCATACGGCATGGTATCTTCACTGTTACACTCAGGCAGGCTCCCATGTTTTTTGATACAAGGCACGACCTGATGCAGAAATCAGTCGGATGGATGCTCCGGGAGGTCGGAAAACGGGATCAGGGCATACTCATGGAATTTCTGGATGTACATCGGAAAGAAATGCCGAGGACTATGCTCCGTTATGCCATAGAACGGTTTTCGCCGGAGCAGCGCAGATATTATATGACAAAATGATTGCAGATATGACGGAAAAGGAAAAAATGCTCGCCGGAATGGTGTATTCGGCGGTTGATGGACAGCTGCTTGAAGAATTGAATGCAGTAAAGGAAATTATACACAGATACAATGCCATGTCACCGGCGGACCATTCCGGGAGACTTGAGATACTCAAGGGCCTTCTTGGGCATGTTGGAGATGATGAAATCGTTGTCAATCAGCCGTTTTACTGCGATTACGGCAAACAGATCAGCGTCGGGAAACGTTTCTTCGCCAACTTCCATTTCACTGTGCTCGATGAGGCTGAGGTCAGGATTGGAGATGACTGCTTCATAGGTCCTAATGTCAGCATCTATACCGCCTGTCACAGCACTGACCCGGTCGAAAGGAATACGCGTGATGAATGGGCGGAACCGGTCACCATTGGAAACAACGTGTGGATTGGCGGCAGTGTGACCATTCTTCCTGGAGTAACAATAGGTGATAATGTCACGATCGGCGCAGGGTCCGTCGTTACGAAGGATATTCCGTCCGATGTGGTCGCCGCGGGAAATCCCTGCCGTGTGATCAGGACAATGAAACTCAGCTGAATCTCTCTATGAATCGAGTAGGAGGTAAACGAAAGTAATGGAGTTTATCTCCTACTTTTCGTTTACCGACCTCTCACACCACCGTACATGCGGGTCCGCATACGGCGGTTCCTTACATCCGATGATACTTTTCGTAGTATCCCAACAATGAC
>JAFUQW010000133.1 GCA_017472115.1 Bacteroidales bacterium
ACGACATTCTCATTTTCCGCATATTTTTTAAGATAATCTATTATCTTTGCAGATTGGACCGTATCCAATGCAGATGCAAAGATTCCGAGCGGGTCACTCACAGCGACTCCGACACGTTTCCTTCCGTAATCTATGCCAACAATTCTGTCCATCGGGTACAAAGTTACACAATTTATGGCACAACACAACAAAGAAAAGAAAACGGAAAATTTCCGCCTGTCACTTATCGATGACAGGTCGCACAAGCAGCTTTTCACCATACACTTCACAAGGACCACATTCTTTGTGATGATCATCAGCATAATCGTCATGCTGAGCGCAATCGTATTCTCCATAACCGCATATACGCCTGTCCGCACGTTCATCCCCGGTTATCCTGACGCCCATTCAAAGAGAGCGGCAATCCAGAACGCAATAACCATCGACTCGTTGGAAAGCGTCATATATCGCTGGGAGATTTATTCAGAGAATCTTAAAAGAGTGGTGGAAGGCAAGGAGCCTCTCAAGATAGACAGCCTCATCAAGGCCAACCAGCCTCAGAAGATTTCTAAAGAAGAAGCCGCAGCCCTGCAGAAACAGGATTCCCTGCTCCGGGAAGAGGTCAAGAAGGAAGAACAGTTCGACATATCCACCGAAAGAGGAAAAAGGGAGCTTCCGATCGAGGGTGTACATTTCTTCACGCCTCTCAAGGGAGTAGTATCACAAGGCTATGACGCAGCGATGCACCCTTACATAGACATCACGGCGTCTGCGGGATCTGTGGTCAAGGCCGTTCTTGACGGTACCGTCGTGTTTGTCGGATGGAGCGAAGAAGCCGGACATACGATACAGATCCAGCACGAAGGTGACATCATTTCCATTTACAAGCACAATGAGAAGTTGTCCAAGAAGGTAGGAGACAAGGTAAGTGCAGGCACCCCTATCGCGCTGATCGGCAATTCCGGAAATCTGTCCACCGGTCCTCACCTGCATTTCGAACTCTGGCACAAAGGAGAAACAGTCGATCCTACATTATATATCAATTTCTAAAATGAAAAAAAGAAGAATCGCCATACTCGGATCGACAGGATCCATAGGAAGGCAGGCCGTAGATGTTATCAGGCAGCACCGCGACCTTTTCGAAGTAGAGCTTCTCACAGCCAACAACAGCACGGAACTTCTGATCCGGCAGGCACTGGAGCTCGATGCGAATTCCGTCGTGATATGCAACACTGACAGATACAAGGAAGTGGCAGATGCACTTCAGCCGCATTATATAAAGGTATTTGCCGGTATGCAGTCTGTCTGTGACCTCGTGGCTGGAGACAACATCGACATAGTACTCACCTCTATGGTCGGCTTCAGCGGTCTCGAATCCACAATCGCCGCCGTCAAGGCCGGCAAGACGATCGCACTGGCTAACAAAGAGACGCTGGTTGCTGCCGGAAGAATAGTGATGGATCTCGCGGCACGTCACAACGCCCATATCCTTCCGGTCGATTCAGAGCATTCGGCCATATTCCAATGCCTGATGGGTTCGGCAGGAGCCGAAATAGAAAAGATTCATCTCACAGCATCCGGAGGTCCTTTCCGCACCTGGACACGTGAAGATATAGCAAAGGCCACACGCGCCCAGGCCCTCAACCATCCGAACTGGAGCATGGGAAGCAAGATCACCATAGATTCGGCCACAATGATGAACAAGGGCCTCGAAATAATTGAAGCCAGATGGCTTTTCGGAACACCGGGAGACAAGATCAATGTAGTCATACATCCGGAATCCATAATCCATTCCATGATCGAATATGCAGACGGATCCGTCATCGCGCAGATGGGTCATCCGGACATGAGGGAGGCCATACAGTTCGCATTCAGCTACCCGCTCCGCCTTCCGCTTGACAACAGAAAGCTTGATTTTGCCGAACTCGGAAGTCTATCCTTCCAAGCTCCGGATCCCGACAGGTTTCCGGCTCTCAGACTCGCATATGAGGCACTTGCAACGGGAGGAAACATGCCCTGCATCATGAATGCAGCCAACGAAGCGGCAGTTGAGGCATTCCTCCGGGAAAAGATAGGATTCTACGACATCACTTCTGTCGTGGCGGACTGCATGGCTGGTGTGGATTTTGCAGCGGATCCCGATCTTGACACGATTTTCCGTACAAACGAAGAAGCATACGCCAAAGCTCTGGAAATTATTGACAGATGATAGCACTTATCAAGACTCTCCAGGTAATCCTGGCCCTCAGCATTTTGATCCTTGTACACGAATTCGGGCACTTTGCATTCGCAAAGATGTTCGGAATCCGTGTTGACAAATTCTTCCTGTTCTTCGATGCCGGAGGATTCAAGCTGTTCAGCACAAAGAGCGGATGGTTTGCCAGATTGTTCCCCGGATGCAGCAAGTGGGAGACCGAGTACGGAATCGGATGGCTTCCTCTCGGAGGCTACTGCAAGATCGCCGGAATGATCGACGAATCGATGGACACCGAATACCTCAAGACAGAATCCAAGCCGTGGGAATTCAGGTCAAAGCCTGCCTGGAAGAGACTCCTTGTCATGGCCGGAGGAGTGCTGTTCAACTTCATCTTCGCCATCATGATGTATATCGTCATTCTCGCGGAATGGGGCGAAGCATATATCGACAATGACGGAAAGAGCATTTACGTAAACGAACTTGCTTACGAGATGGGCTTCAGGAACGGAGACCGTATCCTGAGATTCGATGATTACGTCCCTGACAACTTCGCGATGCTCCAGGCCGACCTTGCAAGGCAGACGGCAAGAAAGGCCACAGTCCTGCGTGAGGGCGACACCTTGGACATCTACATCGACCACAGCATGATCGGGGATGTGCTCCAGAGTCCGGGAATGTTCGATCTTGCACGTGAATTCAGGATCAGCCATATAGCCGAAGACTCACCCAACAGGGAGGCTGACCTGAGAGAAGGCGACGTCATCATCAGCATCAATGACGAGAGCATTCCATTCGTACAGGACGCATGGCCTGTCCTTGAAAGTTTCACCGGCAAGACTGTCAGAGCAGGGATAACGAGAGGTACCGACACACTTTTCATGGACCTGCAGGTCGATTCGACAGGAAGGCTCGGAGTCTATCTCTCATCCCCTGAGATAACTACAAGGGAATATACGTTCATCCAAGCCGTTCCGGCTGGATTCGTAAAGACTTTCACCACCATCGGGGAATATATCCGGGACCTGAAATTAGTTTTCACTCCAAGCACGGAGGCATATAAATCCGTCGGCAGCTTCATAGCAATGGGACAGATTTTCCCTGCTACATGGGACTGGTACAGCTTCATCAACATCATTGCCCTGCTCTCGATCATGCTGGGAGTGATGAACCTTCTACCGATACCGGCACTCGACGGCGGACACATCGTATTCACATTGTATGAAATCATCACCGGACGCAAGCCAAGCGACAAGTTCCTTTACATCACGCAGATCATAGGAATGCTCCTTATCTTCGGACTCATGTTCCTGGCGTTCGGCAACGATATTGCAAGACTAATCAGATAACCAATAATAAAGTAAAGTATCATGAAACGAATCCTGACATATCTGGCGATGGCTGCAATGGCAGTCCTGGCCATCACATCATGCAGCGAGGAAAAG
>JAFUQW010000016.1 GCA_017472115.1 Bacteroidales bacterium
CCGTGTGAAAAGCACATTATCGGATCCATTCCTGCTCATCAGCAGAGAGACCTCACCAGGCAGAAAATAAGCAATCCTCTTTTCAGAATACCCGTACATCAGTTTCCCTTCCTTGGACTTAAGGAACAGGACTGCATCAGGGCAGTTCTTCAGAAAGCTTTCGTCGATACGCAGACGCACCCCTGCATTCATCTGCACGCACGTAAGCCTGACATCTGCGACCCCGCCGGAAGCGACGACCACACATTGTTCGTCGCCGAACTGCGGAGCAGAAAACGCAGGTTTTCTGAAATCTGAGGACCTCACATATATGGTATAGCTGCCCGCATCTACCATTATGCTTTCCGGGGAATCACCGTACTGTCCGTCATAGACTACGGTTCCGTCTGACGAAGACACAGTAAGAAGGAAATCACTCGTATCAGGGATTTCCTCTACAACCTTGGTCACAGCACTGTCGCTGAACGAAATCCTCAACTCCCCTTTTTCATCCGCCGGATCCGGCATTCCCAACATCTGGCAGGACACTGCCGCCATCAGCACAAGACATTTTTTCATAATCTTTCTCCTCAATACTTTAATGCCGCGACATTGCGGCAGGAGCAAATATAAAAGGGAAAATTCCTAACCAGACTAAAAAACGGAAAAAGAAGAAATTTGGATTTTTTATGTATGATTTTTTGATTTTTTATCAGCCGTCTGATAATTTTTACAGGTGGTCAACCTATCATTTTAGGTAAGGCAAATATCAGAATTGAAACACACGGATTCCATAAAAAATTCACGAGGCAATCGCATCCACTGCGACCGCCCCGCTACTTAACCTAAACTTAAACTATGAAAAACTTCGATGCAAAGTTAAGGAACTTTACCAAATTAACAAATTAAACGACACGAATCTTTGCATATTTAAGCAATAATATCTTTTCTCCATAGTCATCAAAGGCAATTTTTGCCTTCAGATCGGCCATCGATCCCGACATCTCAAGTATGTTACCAAAACCAAACCTGTTATGCTCAATCCTCTGTCCTACCTTGAGTTCGCTGACCGGAGATGGAATGAACTCTACATCAGGCACCCTCTTCGGAACAGTCTGCGGACGCCTTATAGGTATCGGCTCGCTCCTGCGGACCGGAACCGCCGGTTTCTCTGTCCTCACCGGTCCCGAAGACCCATATGAGTATCCTCCACTGCCGGACTTCGGCCTGCCGGCAGGCTTCTGTCCCCATCCGCCGAAGCCTTTGGCTGCAGACTGGTCGTCATCCTGGCCTTCGGAGAGAGGATTGGCCACAAAACGGCTTTCTATTTCCTTGACAAAACGGCTGACGGAATTGGATTCATGCTTGCCGTTCCTGGTTCTTGTAGCAGCGAATGAGAGCTGCAGCACCTTCTTTGCACGCGTCATGGCCACATAGAAAAGACGCCGTTCCTCCTCGATTTCCGACTCAGAGGCCATGAACCCTCCGGAAGGAAAGATGTTCTCCTCCATTCCTGCCACAAAGACATAAGGGAATTCAAGTCCCTTTGAAGAATGGGCTGTCATCAGAGCAATCTTGTTTGCGCTTTCCTCGTCATCGACATCAACGGCACTCAGAAGAGAGGCGTTCTCAAGATAGTCGCCAAGGGTCACGAGAGGAAGATCCGATTCAGAAAGTTCCGCCCCGTCGCTGATCTGACCTTCCGCCTGAAGATCCTCGACATATTCATTATGCTTCTCCTCGATGAAAAGCTTGACAGCGTTGAGAAGTTCCTCAACGTTCGCTGCGCGTGCCTGCCCTTCAATGCTCGTATCGCTCTTATAGAACATATGAAGTCCCGAATCCACCGCTGTCTCGACAGCTGTCTTGTATGCGTCCCATTCATTCGAACGCACACAAAGCTTTCCTATCATGTCGCAGAACTCCCTGATCTTCTTTACCGCAGCCGGCTTCAGACCGTAGTTTTCGAGGTCGTCAGCATAGGCTGCCTTGAAAAGAGAAACACCATGGTGGGAGGCAGCTGCCGTAAGAGCCGACAACGATGTGTCACCGATTCCTCTTGCTGGCTTGTTCACGATTCTCTTGAACGACTCGTTATCATTCACGTTCACCACCAGTTTGAAATAGGCCATCATGTCCTTGACCTCGGCACGCTCGAAGAACGAGTTTCCGGAGTATATCATGTATGGAAGATTCCTGCGCCTGAGAGCCTCCTCCAGCGCACGCGACTGTGCATTGGTTCTATACAGAATGGCAAAATCCTGATATTCAGCTCTCTCCGACTGGATGCGCGTAAGAATTGACGATGCTATCAGCAGGGCTTCTTCCTGCTCCGTATATGCCTGGATCAGGCGTATCTTCTCCCCCTGCTCCCCCATCGAATAGCATTCCTTCGGAATCCTTGCAGAATTCTTCGCAATAACGGAGTTCGCGGCATCGACAATCACCTTCGTAGACCTGTAGTTCTGCTCGAGACGGAATATATGATGATCCGGATAATCTTTCTTGAAATTCAGGATGTTTTCGATCTTGGCTCCACGGAACGCATAGATGGACTGCGAGTCATCGCCTACCACACACAGATTATGATGGAACTGGCTCAGCTTCTTGAGGATGAGGTATTGGGCGAAGTTCGTGTCCTGATACTCGTCGACCATGATATAGTCGAACCTTCCGGCGATCGACTCCAATGCTGCAGGATTGTCGCGAAGCAGGATATTCATATTCAGGAGGATGTCATCGAAGTCCATGACCCCGGCCTGGCGGCACTTGAGGGAGTACAGCTGATAGACATCGCATATGCGCGGCCTCTTCGACGAAGCATCATTCTGCAGGACGGCAGGATTCCTCCTGTATGCTTCCGCTGTGACAAGATTGTTCTTCGCCATCGATATGCGCGAGAGCACATCCTTCGGCTTATACACCTTCTCATCAAGCTGAAGTTCCTTCAGGCATGTCTTTATGGCACTTACCGAATCGCTCGTGTCATATATGGTAAATGTCGCCGGATAGCCCAGCGACTCGGAAAACTCGCGAAGAAAGCGGATGAACACAGAGTGGAATGTACCCATATACAGACGCCTGGCCTTCCGTTCTCCGACCATCAGCGCAATCCTCTCCTTCATTTCCGAAGCCGCCTTCTTGGTAAACGTCAGAGCCAGAATCCTCGACGGATCCAGATCCTTCTGTTCCAGGATATATGCTATCCTGCTTGTCAACACCCTGGTCTTACCCGACCCCGCACCAGCAACTATAAGCACCGGCCCGTCCACACAACCGACAGCGGCCTTCTGCTCGCTGTTCAGTCCTTCTAAAATAGTACTGCTCTTATTCTCCATAACGGTGGCAAAATTACAAAAAAGTTCGTAACTTCGCGGGCGCATTTTTGAATCTACACTCAAAACCGTTTATATAATGTCAAACAACATCTATTTGAAAAAGGGTCTTGACCTCCCTATCAGCGGAGTAGCGGCCCAGACCACCAAGAAGGTGATTGTCCCTGACGTTGTGGCCGTAAAACCTACCGATTTCAGAGGTCTTGTACCAAAGCTTCTGGTCAGGGAGGGTGACAAGGTCCTCGCAGGTACACCTGTATTGGCAGACAAGATGTCTCAGAACATCCTCTTCGCATCTCCTGTAAGCGGAACTGTGGCAGAGGTTGTAAGAGGCGAAAAGAGAAAGTTGCTTGAGGTCCGCATCAAGGCGGATGAAACACAGGAGTATGTTGATTTCGGAGTGAAGAAGGTAGCCGACATGTCTGCAGAACAGATCAAGGCAGCCATCCTCGAGGCAGGTCTCTGGCCTGCAATCATGCAGAGGCCTTACGGAATCATCGCAAATCCTGAAGTTCAGCCTAAGGCGATTTTCGTATCAGCATTCACAACCGCACCTCTCGCGGCAAATCCGGAGTATGCTCTTGAAGCTGACTTCGAGCACATCCAGACAGCCATCAATGCTCTGAACAAGCTCACTGCAGGAGGAGTACACCTTTCTCTCAACGAGGAGAACTACTCAGGCACAAAGTTCCACAAGCTCGAGAACGTGATCCAGCACACCTTTACAGGAAAGCATCCTGCAGGAAACGTCGGTGTACAGATCCACCACATCTCCCCTATCCGTAAGGGAGAGACCGTATGGACAGTATCCCTTCTCATGCTTGCTGCCATCGGAAAGCTTTTCAACACAGGAAAGTATGATGTAAGGAGAAAGATCGCCGTTACAGGACCTAAGGCTGAGAACCCTGCTTATGTGGAAGGATACCCTGGCATCTCGATGAAGGACCTCAAGGACTTCTATGCATCTGCAGAGAACCTCCGTTTCGTAAGCGGTGACGTCCTCACAGGAACCAACGTAGGCGCTGAAGGATTCCTCGGATTCGCTGACAATCAGGTGACAATCCTCGAGGAAGGAAACAAGTACGAGCTCCTCGGATGGGCAAAGCCAGTAAGATGCAGCCAGTTCAGCGCATCGCGCACATACTTCTCATGGCTCACCCCTAACAGGAAGTATGACATGGACACAAACCTCCATGGCGGTCCGCGTGCTTTCGTGGTAAACGACGTATACAGCAAGGTTCTTCCTATGGACCTCTATCCGGTATATCTCCTCAAGGCATGTCTTGCAAACGACATCGACAAGATGGAGAAGTTCGGAATCTACGAAGTTCTTGAAGAGGATCTTGCACTTTGCGAATATGTTTGTCCGTCAAAGATCTACATCCAGCAGATCATCACTGACGGTATCGCCCTCATGTTGAAAGAAATGTGCTAAAGCTTAGAATTATGAACGGATTAAGAAATTTTGTAGACAAGATAAAGCCGACCTTTGAGAAAGGCGGCAAGCTCGGATTCCTTCATTCGACATTCGACGCTTTTGAG
>JAFUQW010000134.1 GCA_017472115.1 Bacteroidales bacterium
ACCGAGTCCCATAGCCTCAGCTGCCAGAAGGATATTCTGAGTCGCTGCAGCGCAGTCCTGCTGCCAGTAAGGGTTCTCATTGCCTCCCATCCATACGGTCTCGCCGCATACGATGATCGCAAGAGGAGCCTGCTTCATCATCTTTGCGTATGGAAGCACTTCTGAAATGGCATCGAGCTGTTCACGTTCAGTCACCACCACGAACCTCCAAGGCTGATAGTTGACTGCTGTCGGAGCAGCCATTGCAGCACGGAGAAGAGTCTCCACCTGCTCAGAAGTCACAGGTTCGGAAGTATATGAGCGTACGCTCTTCCTGGCGTGTATATTTGCGAGAACCGCCTCAGCATCATTACCACCGTTGCCTGCACATGATGAAAGCCCCATAAGAGTCATTGCTCCTAAAACTAGAATCTTAAAAAAGTTTTTCATAATTGCTGTAGCTTAGTACCTGTTGAGAGGCATGCCGGTGGTCTTCATGCGTACCAGCTTCTTCACATTTGCAAGCACTTCCTCGTATGCCTCGCGACCTTCCTCTGTCTTGCCTGCAATGAGGTCGAGATTGGCAGCAGCAGCTGTGAGGACAGTGTCGATGAGATCAACTATATACTCCATATCCTTCTCCACGAAGCCGCGTGATGTAATGGCAGGAGTACCAACACGGATACCTGAAGTCTGGAACGGAGTACGTGAATCGAAAGGCACCATGTTCTTGTTCACTGTGATGTCTGCCTTCACGAGCTCCTTCTCTGCCACCTTACCTGTAAGCTCCGGGAACTTGGTGCGGAGGTCGATGAGCATGAGGTGGTTGTCAGTACCTCCTGATACGATCTTGTATCCTCTTGAAACGAAAGCCTCAGCCATTGCAGCCGCATTCGACACCACCTGCTTCTGGTATTCCTTGAACTCAGGCTGGAGAGCCTCATAGAAAGAAACCGCCTTTGCAGCGATGCAGTGCTCGAGAGGACCTCCCTGGACACCGGGGAATACGCTTGAATTGAGGATCTGCGACATCTTCTTAACCACACCCTTAGGAGTAGTGAGGCCCCACGGATTGTCGAAGTCCTTGCCGAGAAGGATGATGCCGCCACGAGGACCGCGGAGGGTCTTGTGGGTTGTCGAAGTAACGACATGAGCATATTTCACAGGATTGCTGAGAAGGCCTGCCGCGATGAGACCTGCGGTGTGGGCCATGTCGATCCAGAGGATGGCACCGACCTTATCAGCGATCTCACGCATCCTTGCATAGTCCCACTCCCTTGAATATGCGGAAGCACCGCCGATGATGAGCTTCGGCTTGAATTCGAGAGCCCTTTCCTCCATCTGCGCGTAATCGATCATTCCTGTCGATTCGTTGAGACCGTATGAAACAGCATTATAGAGTATTCCGGACATGTTCACCGGCGAACCGTGAGTGAGGTGTCCTCCATGTGCAAGGTCAAGACCCATGAAGGTCTCTCCCGGCTTGAGGCAAGCCATCATCACTGCCATGTTTGCCTGCGCTCCCGAATGAGGCTGTACATTGGCATATTCCGCTTCATACAATTCGCACAGCCTGTCGATTGCAAGCTGTTCGATCTGATCAACCACCTCGCAACCTCCGTAATACCTTGCATTGGGATAACCTTCCGCATACTTGTTGGTACAGATAGAGCCAAGTGCCTCAAGCACCTGCCTGCTCACATAATTCTCGGAGGCTATGAGTTCGATGCCTGCCGTCTGTCTTTCCTCTTCCTTCTTGATCAGATTGAAAATCTGGAGATCCTGTTTCATATTGATTCGTATTTTTAAAGGAATGCAAAATTAATCATTTTTTGTTTTTTACTACCTTTGTGTTGATAACTTTTACATCGATTTCACATACGTGACACGCAACAAATTGTATATCAGCGAATTAAATATAAGTGCTCGACTGGAAAGGAATGCGAGCCAAGCATATCAAGTTACTGAGATTCAGCATATTATGAATCACGAAATATGAACAACAGGAAATTATTGAATATAGAATTGGGCCGTGTATCGGCCGAGGAGTACAAGGAACTTCCTGAATCAGGAGTAGTCGTGGTGCTCGACAACATCCGCAGCGCACACAATGTAGGATCTGTTTTCCGTACAGCGGATTCGTTCAAGGCAGACAAGGTGTGGCTGTGCGGCATATGTGCTGTGCCGCCTTCTGCGGAGATACACAAATCTGCTCTCGGTGCTGAGGACAGTGTGGAATGGGAACATGTCGATGACACGATGGAGGCCATCACAAGACTGAAGAATGAAGGATATACCATCGTCAGCGCCGAGCAGACTGTCGGTTCTGTCATGCTTGACGGCTTCGCTCCTGAAAAGGGAGGAAGATATGCGGTCGTGTTCGGAAACGAGGTGGAGGGAGTGCGCCAGGATGTCGTAAACGCCTCTGACATTGCGCTTGAGATTCCGCAGTTCGGCACCAAGCATTCGCTCAATGTTTCAGTGTCGGCAGGTGTCATCCTGTGGCATTTCAGGCTGATGATGAACAGATGATATGACAATTTGTCAGTCTTTCGGGACTGGCATTTCTTTTGTCCGACCTGCATCCGGCCCGACATTCAGTCCTACCCGGATGACAGAAGCCCATCTTAACCTTCGGGAATGAACAGCCGGCACAAATGAATATCAAAGAATAAAACAATAGAAATTATGATCAGACCATTAGCAGACAGAGTTGTGATCGAGCCGAAGGCGGCCGAGACACAGACAGCTTCAGGACTCTACATTCCTGACACAGCAAAGGAGAAACCACAGCAGGGTACAGTCGTTGCGGCAGGCCCCGGAAAGAAGGACGAGCCCATGGAGCTCAAGGTGGGTGATGTCGTGATTTACGGAAAGTATGCAGGCACCGAGGTGTCCGTTGACGGAAAGGACTATCTCATCATGAAGCAGTCTGACGTATTGGCAATACTTTAACAATATCGTCCTCTTTGTCATCCTGAGCGCAGCGAAGGATCTTTTATATAAAGATGTTTCACTTCGTTCAACATGACAGGATATGATTGTTTAACTTTACAGAATACAGATAATTATGGCAAAGGAAATAAAATTCAATATCGACGCACGCGCCAAGATGAAGGAAGGCGCTGACGCACTTGCGGATGCAGTAAAGGTAACCCTCGGCCCTAAGGGCCGTAACGTGGTGATCGCCAAGAAGTTCGGCGCGCCTCAGGTGACCAAGGACGGTGTGACTGTGGCTAAGGAGATTTCTCTCGAGGACCAGTTCGCAGACATGGGAGCACAGATGGTGAAGGAGGTCGCTTCAAAGACCAACGACCAGGCAGGTGACGGTACCACTACAGCTACCGTACTCGCTCAGGCTATCATCAACGTAGGTCTCAAGAACGTCACTGCAGGCGCTAACCCGATGGACCTCAAGAGAGGTATCGACAAGGCTGTGGCAGAGGTTGTGAAGAATCTCCGCGAGCAGAGTCAGGAAGTCGGAGAGGACTACGCCAAGATAGAGCAGGTGGGAACCATTTCCGCAAACAACGACAACTACATCGGAAAGCTCATCGCTGACGCAATGTCAAAGGTGAAGAAGGACGGCGTGATCACTGTCGAGGAGGCAAAGGGTACCGAAACAGAGGTCAAGGTCGTAGAGGGAATGCAGTTCGACAGAGGCTACATCTCACCTTACTTCATGACAAACGGAGACAAGATGGAGGCTGTCCTTGACACTCCATACATCCTCATCACTGACAAGAAGATCTCTACAATGAAGGACCTCCTTCCTGTTCTCGAGCCTATCGCACGCGAAGGAAAGTCGCTCCTGATCATCGCAGAGGACATTGACGGAGAAGCACTTACCACTCTCGTAGTAAACAAGCTCCGCGGCACCCTCAAGATCGCTGCCGTAAAGGCTCCGGGCTTCGGTGACCGCCGCAAGGAGATGCTTCAGGACATCGCCATCCTCACAGGCGGTATGGTGATCTCAGAGGAAAGAGGCTTCACTCTCGAGAATGCAACTCCTGACATGCTCGGAAAGGCAGAGAAGGTTGTGGTCACAAAGGACAACACTACAGTAGTGAACGGTGCAGGCTCTGCTGATGCAATCCAGGAGCGCGCAGACCTTATCCGCAAGCAGATAGAGACAACTACTTCCGATTATGACCGTGAGAAGCTCCAGGAGCGTCTCGGCAAGCTCGCAGGCGGCGTGGCAGTCCTCTATGTAGGAGCTGCTACCGAAGTCGAGATGAAGGAAAAGAAAGACAGAGTGGAGGATGCACTCAGCGCTACACGAGCAGCTGTCGAGGAAGGTATCGTTCCGGGCGGTGGAGTTGCATATATCCGTGCATCGGAGGCGATCAAGGACCTCAAGGGTGACAACGAGGACGAGACCACAGGTATCCGCATCGTGGCACGTGCCATCGAGGAGCCTCTCCGCCAGATCGCCGCAAACGCAGGCGTGGAAGGCAGCGTGATCATCAACAAGATCCGCGAGGGCAAGGGTGACTTCGGCTATAATGCCCGCACTGAGGAATACGTGAACATGTTCGAGGCAGGAGTGATCGACCCTACAAAGGTATCTCGCGTGGCTCTCGAGAACGCGGCATCTGTTGCCGGCATGTTCCTCACCACAGAGTGCGCGATCGCCGACATCCCTGAACCGGCTGCCGCACCTGCAATGCCAGCAGGCGGCATGGGCATGGGAATGTAGGCTGACACCTAACTCACTGAAAATCACAAGTTTGCTGATAATTCGCTGCTATCGAAATGCAGCAGCGAATTATCAGCAAACTGTTGTTAATCAACGCTTTAAGTGCCAGTCGATCAGTTTCCGACCGGACGGATGACGAAGCGGAATGACATAGGCTCAGCCTTGATGCGGTAAGGCTCCATAGGCCATGCGCCCCATGAATTGATGCAGCCAAGTCCCTGCTGGACAAGGTCGAAGCTGACCCAGGTCTTGCCGAGCGAACGCCTGTTCTCATAAGCCCGGGCCTTGAGTTCGAGCGAATGAGCCTGATTGTTCTTCTGAGCCCTGAGATCCATTTCTTCTGCACTGAAAGGAAGAGCAGAAGCCGAGAATTTCACATCTGATGTGATCTCAAGACCTGCACCGTTTTCATCAAGGACCTTCATCCATTTCAGACCTGTCTTTGTGCCGGACTCCTGAGGACGGACATATCCGTAATGATATTGATCCTCAACCCTTTGCACATAGTGCCCCACAAGGGCTGAACTTGTCCTGTCGATATAGTTCTCATGAGGTCCGAGACCGAAGAATTCGAACACAGAGTACTCGCCCGGCATAGCCATCTGCATGCCGAAACGAGGAAGCATAGGAGCTTCGGAGAGCCTGCCTGCATCCTCAAGGGATTCGACAGCAGAGACAGTACCGTCAGCATAGATTTCATAAGCAATCTTAACAACCGCAGCCTCGCCTAAAGGAGCATACTCCACAAGCACCTTATAGCAGTCCTGCGCTGTCTCAACCTCAAAGGAAGAAACCTTGAACTCAGGGAAACGCCATATCGCCTGACGTCTGTCGAATCCGGCACCAAGGTCGTTTTCTGTTGCGGCCCTTGTCAGCGAAGGAACGAGAGGAGAGTTTAGAAGCTCCTTCTCCCCCATCCTGTAGCTTGTCATTGCACCTGTGGCCTCGTCAAACACGGCAGTCCATCCGGTTATGCGGTCGTTTTCCGAACCATCCCAAGACATAAGACCTGTAAACACATGATTCTGACCTTCAGCAGAATATTCCGGCACCCCCGATTCATTCACGAATGCAGGGAGAGCAGCTTCATTCAGGCAGATCTGGTCATATGCCACCTGATACCCTGCCGGGAGAAGGCTGTCAGCTCTCTTCAGGACATATCTCACATTAAGATAAACGTCTGAACCCTTAAGTTCACTTACTCCTGAAGCGCATACAATATCCTCCTCCGAGAAACCGAGAGCTACTGCAGAAGTCTGCTGAGGAGCGACAGTCAGGGCAGGAACCACACCAGAAAGCACCTTGCATCCATCCACCTCGACATCCCATTCGAGCATATAGCGCGACAGATCGATAAAGAAATTCTCATTATAGACATTCACCTTGTCCCAGGCATCACCAGCCGAAGTATGAATGCTTCTGTACTGATATGCGACTTCGTATGCATGAGGATGCAGAGAACGGTCGGCAGCAATTATTCCGTTGCAGCAGAATGAATTGTCCGAAGGATCGAAATCATTGAAGTCACCTCCGTAAACAAACACATGGTCTGTACCGTATTTCTCCACATCAGCCTGCCACCAGAGAGCCTGATCCACAAAATCCCAGATGAATCCGCCCTGGAATTTAGGATATTTACGGACAAGGTCC
>JAFUQW010000135.1 GCA_017472115.1 Bacteroidales bacterium
ATCCCAGATTCACAGGAAGCTTATCTGTCAGCAACTTGTCATATATGACGTTCTCGGTAAAGTCCTTATCCCAGAAAGCAAGTGTGATGAAAAGACCTGTATCGCCCACATAAAGTTTGAACTTATCATAATTGGCTGCTGTAGGCAGACCGACATTCGGATCATCAGCATGATGAGACATATTTACGGTCTTATTTTCTTCCACCTCGCCTATTACAGATGACGGAACATAACGAGAAACATTACGAGCCAGGATAGACGGTATTGACATAAACAACTTTGAGACTCTCTCTGTCGGATCTATCTTGATGAAATCTTCCTCATATAGCCTTATGATTCTCCTCTTTGCCTCATCGACCGCCTGCAAGTTATTGGTATCAAGATAGGCGTTGATTGCCTGTGGCATTCCTCCGACAAGCATATAAAGCCTCAGATTCTTCTGAGCCTCTCTATGGGCTGCACCCAAAGGCATCTTCTTATCCCAAAATATCTGCAATAAAGGGAAGGTCGCAGTATCTCCCAAATCCCCGATTCCCCCAAGATTTTAAAATTTCGGACTGACATGGCAGATCAGCGAAACGATCTTTTCCAGCCACTCTTTGTCTGTGTCATCGAAGGTGTTGAAGGCGGTGCTGTCTATGTCGAGGACAGCGACCACTTCTTCATCTCTGAATACAGGAACCACAATCTCGCTGTTGGAAGCGCTGCTGCAGGCTATGTGGCCGGGGAACTGATGGACATCCGGAACAATGACCGTGCTTTTCCTTTCCCAGGCTGTCCCGCATACGCCTTTTCCGAAAGCGATTCTGGTGCAGGCTACCGGTCCCTGGAACGGGCCGAGGACGAGTCGGACTGATTCCGGGTCAACGCGGTAGAAGCCGGTCCACCAGAACCCGAAACACTCGTGAAGCATTGCAGCCATGTTGGCCATGTTGGCGATCATGTCGTCTTCATCTTCGACGACAGCCTTGATCTGCCCGAATAGGGCTTTGTATCTTTCAATCTTGTTCATTTGTCAAGTTTTCTTTATCAAGCCGTGATGCGGAAACCTCAGGCTACCAATAAGTTAATATGCTTGGCTCACCTTCCTTGCAATGCGAACCAAGCACGTCACTATACTGATTATCAGTGTGTTACATATCACAGAATTCAGAGCAGCGCCACGGGCAGCCCCGGGAGCTTATCTCCTTCTGCCATGCTGAGGCATTTCCGGTGCGGTGAGCACCTGGGCATTCAGCCAGTCGAAGATGTTGGCATGACCCTGAGGAGCGACCGTACCGCCTCCGTTGTTGGTAGGCACGACATCACCCTCGCTCTGTTCCTGCGACATGGTCACGGCATCGTTGAACAGATAGCACCATGCGAAATGTCCCATGATCTTCCGGTCCGGATTGTCCATGCCCTGTACGGTCTCGAACATCGACATCCAGACATTCTTCGCACCGGCCTTCATAAGACGGCGGAAGGTAGAGATGCAGTGTGTCTCAGCCTCCACGGTAGTGTCATCGTAAGACTGTACGAACCATATGTTCTCCTCCGCAAGCCTCTTGATCTCATTGTCGGAAATGTTCTGATCGAGGTAGGCCTCGCATGTCGGATATGCGGCTGCGAAATATCTCGGATTGCGGATCAGCATATGCATTGTCATGAATCCTCCGTTAGAGCATCCTCCGAGATAGATACGATTGCGGTCGATGTCAGGATGTCTGTCAACAAAGTCGTCGATGCATGACTTGAGGACATCTGCATAAAGGGAAGGATATTCTCCGTGTCCGAATCCCTTGGATGTCCCCATCCACATTGTAGGGCACTGCACGGAAAGAACGTATGCTCCACCTGCGCCACCCTCGGTAGTGAAGTGCGACTGGATTTCAGGACGGATAAGGGATACGACCTCGTTGCCGAGGAGCGTTATGGACACATCAACGCCGCCTTCTCCACCACCGTGAAGCCAGATGACCAGAGGATTGGCCACGCCGTCACCCTTGAGCGACCAAGGCTCATAAGAAGCATATGTAAGCGTCACATCACCGGGCTTTCCGGTAAGTCTGCCTGTGAAAGTCCCCTTGCTGAAATAGTCAGCCTCGGAAATGAAATCCCTGAGAGCCTTGTCTGTCCCGCATTCGATAGCGGTGAACTTCTGCTTGCCGACCTTGATGACCTTGCCCTTCTTCAACCCCACCTTGAGGTCATATTCTTCTTTCCATACGCTTCCTGCCTTTGACAGACCGATTCCCTGCTCCGCAGACTTCTCAAGACCGAGTGCAAGATATTCACCCTCAGGATTGAATGCACCGCGGGAGTCGGAAGGATATACGGTCAGGACATTGCGTTCCACGCCGTTGGTATTGACAGTAAGCACTGACGGATCCAGGTCATCTATCCTGACCTCAGGCTTGACTACGACAAGATTGACCGCAGTGGATGTTTCATAAGTGGTAATGCCTGCAACCTGATGCTCCATCTTGAGTGTCTGCGCACCGGCTGCCGCTGCAACGGTCATGGCCATGGCAGCGAGGATTGTTTTAAAGTTTTTCATAAATATATCATCAAAAGTTTATTTTCGCTTAGAAACTGTTCAAGTTCTTATCATCAAAAGTGTCATGATGCATTTTTGGAAAGACACATGACAGATTGATGATAATTCTTAATGACAGTCATGGTGATCGCAGGCCTCACCGTTATCCTTCACGTTTCCTGCGAGATACGAAGCCACAAGTTCCTCGACATCCCCGCTGCATCCCCTGATGACCTCGATACGCTGGGCCTCCAGTACATTCTTAGCACCCTGTCCCATGTTTCCGGCAAGCATTACCGCTACTCCCATCTGCCTGAGGACCGGGGCAATCCCACTCTTGCATCCGCAGCCTTCCGGCGACGCCATCCTGCTGACACCGGCAACCTTTCCGCCGATGACATCGAAAATCGTGTAATACGCACAGTGCCCGAAATGATCATCGACACGTCCGTCTCTTGTTGGTACCGCTATCTTCATATATATTCAATTAAGTCAAGCCCTTTATTTCTTCATTCAAAGTTAAGCAACAACCGGCTCAAAAGCAAATTGCTGACGTAACAAAATACGGAAATCATCACGATTACTCTACTTCGTGGCAAGCTCTGCATCAGCCCGATGCGGGAGGTTCCGAACAAGAACCCGTCTGCAATATGATTCGTAACTTATTTATTACCAACAAGTGACGCACTCGACTCGCACATCAGGGAAATCGAGTCAGACACATTAAAGATCAAAGCAGCGGCTGACGAAAGGAAGAGCCGTATAAAGTGCAGAATGCCAGTATTCCCATGTGTGGCCTCCGTCGCGGACACGGAACTGGAGAGGAATCTGAGCCGCCTTCATTACCTGGACGAATTCTATGTTCCGGTCAAGAAGGAAATCGTCGTCGCCGCAGTCAACGAACCAGCTGACGGTCCTAAGAGATTCCCTGACCGATTCATCGGCATTCTTCACGAAATCTATGCAGCTGTTCTCGATCACGGAATTGTTCAGTACGGAAGTCTTGTCTCCGGGTCTTTGCGGCTGCACCGCCCTCTCCCGCGGAATGCTCATGAGGGCACTCATCGCATAGGCGGCGCAGAACATGTCAGGATGATGCTGAGCGTACTTGGTAGTGCCGCCGCCACCCATCGAAAGTCCCGCGATGGCACGGTGTTCCTTGTCAGCCTTCACACGCCATGTCTTTTCCACATATGGAATCAGTTCCTTGAAGAAGAAATCTTCGTATGCCCATCCTTCAACATTGAAATAGCCGTCCATGGCCTTTTCGGTAGTACTTCCGGCGTTCGGCATGACCACGATCATGTCGCAAGCCTCTCCAGAAGCTGTAAGCTGATCCATAACATCCTTCAGATGACCTCTTTCAGACCAGTCTATATGTTTTCCGCCAAGTCCGTGAAGCAGATAGAGGACAGGATAAGACTTCTCCGAATTGTTGTAGTTCTGAGGAAGGAATACGCGGAATTCACGGTCCGCACCAAGAATTTCGCTGTGGAGAGTGTCGGTCAACACCCTGCTCATGCTGCCCCTTCTGCCGGGCTGAGCCGATGCGGCGACAGAAATAAGCGCCACGGCTGCGATAACAAGGAATCTTTTCATAATATAAATAGGTTAAACGATGCTAATTTAGACATTTTTTCTTTCTCTACCCACATATATCAGGTATTCCACGAAAATACACCGGAAATCAAATATGATTTTCATTTAAAAAACATCAATTCCGACAGGACAGATCAAGAAAGATATTTCCAGAACGCCACAGCTACGATCAGCTCATTCACCGGTGACCCTGTGACATTCACTTTCTACACTGCCGCATCAGAAGTTCAGCGATCCTGCCGTAGAGCATCTGACTGCATTTGTAGGAAACATTATTGGAATATAAAGCCTGCTGCGCCTTCTGATGGGCACGGCGGGCTTCTTCCATCAGGTCGTAGGTCTTGGCCACATAGTTGCCTATCCTGTGGCTTTCGAGAGGGAAACCGGCACGCTCACGCAGGTCCTTTAGCAGCCTTTTGCGCATGAACACACCCGCCTTCTGCCATTTTTCGAAGGTGTCTTTTGTGAATTCATGAAGGGAAGCTGCTGCTGCGGCCTTGAAACGGGCTTCGTTCAGGGCTTCTTCGTATGGTTTCAGCGCCTCGGCAGCATCCAACATAAGCACCTCGGAATCAAATATTTCCGACAGTTTCGATGCATTGACTTCATAAACTCTGAGATATTCTTCAACCTCAGCCCCGGTGAAAGGACAGACACCGTCTGAGAGCTGTTCGAAAAGGTCATACGCCCTGATCTGGGCCTCTAACGGCCATTTTCCTGTCTCCGCAATCGAGACCATGTCATTTACATATACATTCATCCTTATGGTCTTTACCGCAAATATACATCATTTCAGATAATTTCCCTGTTTTCTCCACCGAAAGTAAGCGTCGCCGGTCATTGCCGGCTCGCCCGGCAATCCCTAATCCCATCTTACCCCACGGTTTCTCCACCAAAACGGCCCATCTGATGGAGAAACAGCAGTTCAGAGCAGGTTTCTCCACCGAATCGGCCCATCTGATGGAGAAACGGCAGTTCAGAGCAGGTTTCTCCACGAAAACGGCACATCTGATGGAGAAACGGCAGTTCAAAGCAGGTTTCTCCACGAAAACGGCACATCTGATGGACAAACGGAGGTTCAGAGCAGGTTTCTCCACCGAATCGGCACATCTGATGGAGAAACGAATATTTTTCGCAGCGGAGATATAGTGAAAAAGGCTTATAAATTGTATCTTTGCGCGGCAAAGCCGCGAAGGGGAGCAGGAACAGTCACCCCGGGCGGCAGACAAATGAGCTGAAATATAATTAACGATATAATATTATGGACAGAAAAGTTCTACTTATGATCCTCGACGGATGGGGCGAGGGCAGACAGGATGAGTCTAATGTCATCTACACACAGGGAGCGCCATACATCGAAGGCCTCCGCAAACAGTATCCTATGGGTACACTCAAGGCTTGCGGCGAAGCTGTGGGTCTTCCGGACGGACAGATGGGTAACTCCGAAGTGGGTCACCTCAACCTCGGCGCAGGCCGCGTCGTATATCAGGACCTCGTGAAGATCAATATCGCAGCACGCGAGCACAAGTTCCTCCAGAACCCTGAGATCAAGGCCG
>JAFUQW010000136.1 GCA_017472115.1 Bacteroidales bacterium
GAATTTGCAAATAATCCCGCGAATATACGGATTTTTCTGTATTTTTGTGGGCTCAAAACAGAAAAACATCAATATGATCAAATCAATGACAGGCTACGGCAAGGCCGAAGCAACCATCGAAGCAGGAAAGATTACAGTGGAAATACGTTCTCTCAACGGAAAGACAGCAGATATAAGCCTCAAGACATCCCTCCTTCCCAAGGACAAGGAAATAGCCGTGAGACAGAAGATTGCAGCTGAACTGCAGAGGGGTAACATCGACATGTTCATGACATTCGAACCGAATGCGGCAGAGAATGCGAAGCAGATCAACATGGAGCTTGCCATGCAGTATTATCAGCAGATCAGCGAGCTCGGCGGAAAGATGGGAGCGGTCAATCTCTGGATGCACAATCCTAATGATCTTCTGGCCATGATAATGAGGATGCCGGATGTCATGGATGCCAGGAAACAGGACGTAATTACAGATGAGAACTGGCCTGTCGTAGAGAATTGCATCAACGAGGCCATTGCCAACATCTGCGCATTCAGGGCACAGGAAGGCGAGGTGCTCTACAAAGACGTGACAGAGAAGGTTGCGAGGATCCTCGCACTGTCAGATCAGGTGGAGAATTTCGAGAAGGAGCGCGTGGAAGCTATCCGTGAAAAAATTTTGAGTCGCTTTGCGGAACTCAAGGCAGAGCCTGACCAGAGCCGTCTGGAGCAGGAGATGATATTCTATATCGAGAAGCTCGACATCAACGAGGAGAAGGTACGCCTTCGCCAGCACTGCAGATATTTCCTGAAAACAATTGACAACGAGCCATATCCGGGCAAGAAACTCGGCTTCATCGCTCAGGAGATGGGACGCGAAATCAACACCACAGGATCAAAGGCAAATCACACAGAAATCCAGAAACTTGTCGTGATGATGAAGGACGAACTGGAGAAGATCAAGGAGCAGAGTCTGAACATTCTTTAGATTCTTCGCTTTGCTCAGAATGACAGTTGTCAAAGCACAGGGATTACATACACCAGGCCGATAGAGGCACGCTGGGTATCAGGCATAGAGGCCATTAGCGATTCCGCATTTGCGGATAGTTTATGGCCTTTATACAGATAATGGGCGAACACTTTCAGACCCTTGTCTTCCTTGAACGGGAACCACTCTAAGCAGGCTTGCGCGTTCCATGAAGTCAGATAACGTCCCTTGCTGAAGATTCCGTTTGCCTCATATACGCTTGCAGTCTCATAAACACCCTTGACATAGGCATTCCATTTAGGATGGAACTGATAATCGAAGTCGGCTATGAAAGTGAGATACTGAGTATTCTGCGCGGTCACAGGAAGCATTCCCCTGCCCTGTCCCTGAAGGGTTGTGATACGCTGCTGTGCATCAAGGCCTCCACGAGCATAAAGCACATCAAGATAGGCGATTACAGGACCTTTTTCATAGATATTTCCGCACATCAGATAGTATATGTTCTTTCCTTTGGCAAGCTGACCTGCAGAAGCGGAATACATAAGATGAACTGCACCGTCTGCGAACCATCCGTTCCAGTTCACGGTACCCAGAAGAGGAACTTTCGAAGCCTCGACACCGTCTGGAAGACCGTACAGAAAGACATCGTTGTCCTTTCCGCTCCTGTTGTTCGCGATCTGTAGCATGAGATGCTGGTTCGGAGTGAACTTTATCACACCCATCAAGCCTGTCTGATATATGTCAACATTATTGTTGAAATCACAGAATTCCCTGACTTTCAATGCATTCAGATAACCCTCATATCCTGCAAGAGCAAGAAACTGCTTTCCTGCCACGAGTTCGAACCTGTCGCTCTGATGCCATGTGAGGTTGGCGTATTCTATCGAAGAAGACAGGTTATCGACTGTGTGGGGATTGCTGTATTTGTTGAATGACTGACGGAAATGATATGAAAGATGCTCGTTCAGACGACCTAAGATTTCGAGACGGACCCTATTGATCTTGAATGAGAATTCATCGAAACTGTTTTCTGTGAAATATGCATTTGCCGAGGATGCGAACTCAAGGTTGATATTGGACTTGATATGCCTGAGGTTGCTGAGCTTCTCTTCAGATGCATTCTGAGATATGAGTATCCTTTCGAGAAGAGAGGGTATAGAATCATTCTCGGTTATAAGTGCTTCATTCTGTGCCAAAGATACAAACGGGAGCAGGATGGTTGCGATCCAAAGGAAAAGTCTTTTCATATCTGTC
The DNA here is from genome assembly GCA_017472115.1 of Bacteroidales bacterium. The sequence goes on from JAFUQW010000136.1 coordinate 2,216, forward strand.
ATCGATTTCCTGCAAAGATAGGGTAAAATAGCGATTAAGCATAGAGTTCTGAGGAAGAAATCTCCGGACTCGAAAGGATCACTGTCTGTTTTTACGGAATATCACCCATTCTCCCATCGAGAAGTTGACCAGCCCTGATAAGCATAGGGCTGCAAGATTGCATATCACCACATTCCATCCGGTGAAAAGTTCGATCAGCAGCAGGATTCCCATCTTCAGAAGAAAGACCATCGTGGCCGAAGCATTGTAAAGGCCATATTTACGGAAGAACAACCTTACGCTGTGGCGGTCTGCTATGCGGTCTTTCCACACGAAGAAGAAAAAACAGCAGAAATTGGTGAATACCGCACACTCAAAAGAAATGAACGGCGCAAGAAGATAATCTCCTGAATACGATTCAAAGACGAAATGAGACAGGAGCCAGAGCACAACCGTGTCAACGACTGTGCCGGCTCCGCTTGTGAAAACAAACTTGGCCAAACGGTATGAGACCTGCTTCAGATTCATCTGTCCGGACAGTCTTTATGCCATGCAGGCAGCGGATCGATCTTGGCGTATCCCCGGGCGTCTGTGAAAAAGTTATGGATATGTATCACAATGAGTACCAGAAGGATGAACAGTCCGACATAGTCGAATGAGCCGATGGACACTCCCGTGCCGAGAATAGTGAAATGATGCACATAATCGCGTACCGGAGCCACATAGATGAAAATTGTGTTGACTATCATCAGGATCAGTCTGAATTCCGTAGGTCCCATTCCGGCATAGGTCAGTTTGAATTCCCCCTTCAGATGAGCATTGATATAGACGGAAATCGACAGAAGAAGATATACGACAAGTACCGCCATTGCGATATAGAGATTCAGCATGTCGGAAAGTCCTGCCCCGATACACATTATGGCCATCGTGATGCCGTCGATGTTATGGTCGAGATAAAAGCCATAGATCGGTCTCTGGGTGTTGCGGACTCTGGCCAAAGTGCCGTCGAGAGAGTCTCCGTACCAGTTGATGGCAAATCCGGCTGTCGCCAGCCAGAGCCAGTTGATGTTGTAGTTGGAAAGGACGTAGCCGACAGCGACAATTACTGAACCCGCCACGCCGATTGCTGTGAGTTTGTCTGAAGTCATCCATGCAGGCTGCCTCTCGGCCAGCCATACAAGAACCTTCTTTTCCAATGAATTCAGCAGTGAAGTCTGAATCCTCTTCGAATTTTCGCGGTGAATCTTTTCCATATGAATACGATTTTCGGATTACCCGTATGTGTGCGGATAACCCGAAAATCAAAATATATGCCTTTTATACCAGTAATTCGACCTTTATGAAATTACGTAATCCGGTTCCGCCAATCATTTAGACGAAATATAAGTCATTACAGTCCTTTTGATCAGCTCCAGATCTGTCAGTGAGTCCGAGACCTTCCTCATGAAGCCGACATAGGCTTCGTAATCATCCGCCTTGCCATATCCGGCAAGTTCTTCCTTAAGCTTTTTCTCAGCCCTTTCCTCTGCAATACGGACCCTGTACCGGAACAATCCTGTAACATACGCAGTCTTTTCCTGACCGAGCTGCTCGAGATTTACGAATGTGAAAACAACTCTCTGCACAGGCGTCATCTTAAGCGAAGTGCGGCAGAACAGTTCCCAGGCCTGGGTGGTGATGTAATCGTCGGTATTCTCCGCTTTCGGCTTCGATACCGCAAACAATGCCGGTCTTTTCCCGAAGAAATGTAGAATTCTCCGCCGGCTTATCCTCAGACGGGACAGATAGAATGTACGGCGGAGAAGCCATTCCTCAAGAGTGAATCTGTCGTCATATTGATCGAAATTATGCCACAGATAGATGAACACCTGCTTCGCGACAGCCTCGCTGTCATTCCGGTCACAGAGTATCCTGAAAGTGGTGCGTGAAATCAGAGGAAGATATCTGTTCATTATCTCCATGAATGCATCTTCGCGGCCTGCCGCAACATCGCGTAACAGAGCCATGTCTCCCCTGTCACTCAGACTTATGAAAGTATCATTGTTGTCCATATCTCATTGAATCTTTATCCGCAGAAAACATATTTCAAAAAGGATTCCTTTTGTCAGGTTGATTAAAAAAGTTTACAGCCTGTGTAAAGAAACTTTACACCGCAGCCGTCCGAGCAAACCACACAAATACACGTATATCAACTACTTACGCACTTTGGCACACCTGATGTTCTGATTCCGGCGAAAACCGGAAAAAATCTTTTTTTTATTTACAATAAAAAGCATGAAACAACACATCATCACGACAATCACGGCAATCGCCCTCGCGACGTCAGCCATCCAAGCGCAGGACAGGATGACTCTGGGACAGGCAATATATACGGCCCGAAACAATTCGGTGGAAGCACTCGAGGCAAAGCAGGCTTTTGTCTCGACTTACTGGGCGTACCGTTCCTACAAGGCAAGCCGTCTCCCGTCGTTCTATTTTTATGGTAACCTGATGAATTTCGACAGGTCGCTCACACTCCTGCAGAACTATGAGGACGGATCGTTCAATTATGTCAGCAGCAACAATCTGCAGAACAGTCTCGGCCTGCAGGTCAACCAGAACATAACCTTCACAGGCGGTACCCTCTCCGTGTCGGCAGATCTCTCCCGTATCGACCAGTTCGGCAACGACAGAAGCCTCACATGGTACTCAAGGCCCGTGACGGTATCTTACCATCAGCCTCTCTTCACCTACAACCAGTTCAAATGGGACAAGCTGATCGAGCCGAAGGAATACGAGAAAGGCAAAAGGCAGTATCTCGAGGACATGGAAGGCATCACCATCAACGCGGTCTATGCATACCACAACCTGCTCCTCGCCAAGATGAACAACGAGATCAGCAGAAGCAACTTCGACAATTCAAGCAGGATGCTCAAAGTGGCAAAGGAGAGACTTCTTCTCGGTAATGTGACCCGTGCGGAATACCTCCAGCTTGAGCTCAGGATGCTCAACGACAGCATTTCCATCAACGAGACCGACGTAACGGTCCGTGAGGCGCAGATGAGGCTCAATTCGCTTCTCGGCTATGATGAATCATTCCTTATCGAGCCGGTTCTTGAAGAGGAACTTCCCGACATACGGATGGATTATGACCTTGTGATGGAGAAATCACTCAGCAATTCGACATTCAGCCTGAACAACGAGCTCAGCCTGCTCAATGCAGAATCGTCGGTGGCGGCGGCAAAGGCATCACGTGGTTTCTCGTTTGCACTGAACGCCCGCTTCGGAATGTCACAGACAGGGCCGGAACTGCCCCAGGCCTTCAAGGACCTTCTGGATCAGGAGACGGTGGGCATAACCTTCAGCATTCCGATCTTCGACTGGGGCCAGGGCAAAGGCAAGGTGCAGAGGGCTAAGGCGGCGCAGGAGGTCGTAAGGGCACAGGTGCAGCAGTCGGAGAATGATTTCAGACGCCAGATGTTTACGGCCGTCAGCCAGTTCAACAACCAGAGACAGCAGTGCCTTGTGTCGCAGAAGGCGATGACAGTGGCCAAGGAGCGATACGACCTTACGATGCACCGTTTCAAGGAAGGAAATGCTACCGTAACCGACATCAATATGGCACAGACGGAAAATGACAGCGCCATGAGGCAATACATCAGCGATCTCAGCAATTTCTGGACATTCTATTATACGTTAAGGCAATATACGCTTTATGACTTCATCAACGAATGTGATCTTGAGATCGATGTCAAGGAAATGATTCTTTAAATTGAAAAACAATAATCAAAATGGATAGAGCAATAGAAAAGAAAAAGGGCATCGCCCTCGTATTCAGCAAGAAAGCACTCCCTTGGTGGTTCGGCGGATTAATGGTCATATTCATCATGTGGCTTATCTTCCGCGATGACGCAAGCACACTCCGCGTCAACGGAGAAACCCTCTCGGTCAGCGAGGTTACAGCCGGGGAATTCAACGACTATATCCGCATCAGCGGTCAGGTACACCCGATGACTACCATCCAGGTGAGCCCGCGAGAGGCAGGAATAGTGGAGGAGATCGTGTGCGAGGAAGGATCGCAGGTGAAGGCAGGAGACGTGATCGTACGTCTCAGCAACGACGATCTTGATCTTGAGATCCTCAATTCGGAAGCCAATCTGGCAGAGAAGGAGAATGCCTTGAGAAACACGATGATACAGATGGAGCAGGAGAAGATGCAGCTGAGCCTCAATATTCTCGAACTCGAGACTGAAGTCAAGAGGAAAGGCCGCACCCTCGAATCACAGAAAAGGCTTTTCGACGAGGGACTCATCGGGAAAGAGGAATATCTGCGCAGTGAAGAGGACTATGTGCTCTTCTGCAAGAAGTTAGAGGTCACATTGGCCCGCGCGGAACAGGACAGCATGTACAGAAGCGTGCAGATCAAGCAGATGGAGGAAAGTCTTGAGAACATGAAGGTCAACATGCAGAGAATCCGCAAGAGAAAGGAGAATCTTGCCGTCAAGGCTCCTATTGACGGAGAGCTCGGCCTTCTTGAGGTGGTTCTGGGACAATCTATAGGCAGCGGAACGAAGATCGGACAGATAAACGATATGGGAAGTCACAAGATCGAAGCTATGATCGACGAGCATTACATCGACAGGGTCAGCGCAGGACTTAACGCCACTTTCGAGCGTCAGAACGAGACCTACGATGCAGTCATCCGCAAGGTTTATCCGGAAGTTCGCAGCGGCAAGTTCCAGGCAGACTTCAGATTCAGCGGAGAGCAGCCTTCAAACATCAGAACCGGCCAGACATACTACCTCAACCTCCAGCTGGGCCAGCCGGAAAAGGCTATCCTGATACCACGCGGAACATTCTACCAGAAGACCGGAGGAAAGTGGATTTATGTCATTTCTCCGGAGGGAGGCAAGGCTCTCAAGCGCGAGATCCGAATCGGCCGTCAGAATCCGCAGTTCTACGAGGTGCTTGAGGGACTGGAGCCGGGCGAGAAGGTCATCACTTCGGGATATGATAATTTCGGGGATAACGAGGTGCTGGTATTCTGATGAGATTGCCGGTCAAGCCGGCAATGACGACAGGACGACTTAAAACGTCATCCCCGACTTAACAAGACGTCATCCCCGACCTGATCGGGGATCTAAAAACATAATTTATGAAAATCAAGGAAACAATAATAAAGGCTCTGTCGCTCGGTACAGGACTGGCGATCGGAATGCTGCTCATTGCAAAGGTATGCTACGAGATGAGTCAGGACAAGTGCTACTCTGACTATGGACAGATATATAAGATCCGCACCCTATATACACAGCATGGAGATGATATAGAATATGACAACATATCAGGTGCAGTAGCCCCTGGATTCAGGCAGCATGTCCCTGGAGTGGAGGCAGCGACAAGATGGACATTCATCTTCAATAGTGACCGTTTTACAGATGAAGAGAAGAACGTCATTGAAGGAGAGATAATAGTAGTAGATAGTTGCTTCTTCGATGTATTTGATACTGAAATACTTGCTGGCAATCCGAAGGAAGTGTTCTCGGAAATCGCATCTGCAATGGTCTCCGAGTCATTTGCAAAGAAGATGGGAGGTGTGTCCGAGAGTATCGGGAAGGTGATCTTCAATGAAGATATGCCGACTCTTCCGATCACCATCAAGGGAGTATTCAAGGATTTCCCTCACCACAGTTCGATCAGAAATGATGTGCTGATCTCTATGGAGACCATTGTGAAGCAATCTACTGAAAACTGGGTGGGAAATGACAGATATAGAGGATATGTAAGGCTTGCAGAGGGAACCGACCCGGATATGCTTGCACCGGCAATCAGACAGATGCAGGAGAAGAACTATCCGCCTGAAATGGTACAGATGGCCGAGCAGTCAGGAATTGACATCCATTACTTTTTGAGTCCTCTGACCGGGATGGAGATGCTTCCGGATCAGACAAAGTCCATGATCATCATCCTGACTGTGGTGGCATTACTTCTGATAATGATATCTTTACTGAACTATGTGCTCATGTCTGTATCAGCACTTGTAAAGAGGTCGAAGGAAATGGGAGTAAGGAAGTGCTATGGAGCAGAAGGCAGGACCATCTATGGAATTATGAGCAAAGAGGCACTGACTGATATTGCAGCAGCACTTATCGTAACTGCAGTGGTCATTCTTCCGCTGCGCTCAGTGATTCAGGACCTCATTGGTGTTCCTGTTGACGCACTTATGGTCAGCACCACATATTTTACTGTTGCAGGTGTCCTTGCAGTTGTATTCATCGTGGCTGCACTCGTTCCGGGCTATCTGTATTCAAGGATTCCAGCCGGAGCGGCCATCAGGAACTACAGGGAGAACAAGAAGGTGTGGAAACTCGGCCTGCTCTTCATACAGACAGGAATCTGTGCCCTTTTTCTGACACTGATGTGCGTGATCTCCGCACAGTACGACAAGGCTGTCAATGACAAGCCCGGTTATGAGTACAGGGACCTGCTCTGGACCGTACTCACAGGAACAGACAATGGAGTGCATCAGGGAATCATTGACGAGCTTAAGACTTTGCCCGGCGTGATGGACGTGCAGATGTCATATAGTCTGCCGTTAGATTTCAGTTCAGGAAACAACGTCTTACTTCCCGGAAAAGAATATACTGAGTTATTCAACATCGCCGATCAGTATGAAGGAACTGAAGGATTATTTGAGATGCTGGAGATTCCTTTCGTCGAGGGACGGTACCCGCAGAATGCTTCAGAGATTGCAGTCAGCGAGAGTTTCGTAAAGAAGATGATGGAGTTCCAGGACTGGAGCGACGGAGCAGTGGGTAAGCAGATTGCAGTTACCGAGCATAGTCAGACTCCGGATGAGGTATTCACTGTAAGCGGAGTGTATAAGGACTACAGGATCAACACACTGACAAATCAGGATATGCGTGCCAGCGTCAAGTTCTTCGGAGAAGTAGGCAAGGCATACATGCCGTTCATGGCCATCAAGGTCAGCGAAGTGAATACAGATATCATTCAGAAGGTGGAGGAAGTCATCCAGTCAAGGATTGAGAACAGAGAGGTGGAAGTCAAATCCTACAAGGACTCGATGAGGGAGGCTTATTCCGGTGAGAGACGAATGAGGAACACCGTGCTTGCGGGATGCATAATATCGATACTTATCGCCCTTTTCGGTCTGATCGGATATATCCGCGACGAGTCGCAGCGCAGAAGCAAGGAGATGGCTGTCCGCAAGATCAACGGAGCGACAGTCAAGGAGATAATGGGAATATATGTGGCAGAGATAATGAAGCTCAGCATTCCGGCAATCATCATCGGAAACGTGGGAGCCTGGTTTGCGGCATCAGCATGGCTCAGGAACTTCTCGGAGAAGATCGCTCTGTCGGCATGGTACTTCATCGCAGCAGATATTGTAATAATAGTGCTTGTGGCAGCCAGCATCGTGCTGAACAGCCTCAGGATTTCCCGAAGCAACCCTGTGGAATCGCTGAAGAACGAATGAACCGGATAAATCAACTATGCAAAAGAGTGACATATGAACAGTTTCATCAACTTTCTGAAAAGAAACAAGGCTTATACGGCCATCAATCTGCTCGGTCTGACAATCTCGATGACTTTCGTACTCATACTTGCCGTATATGTGCAGAAACAGTTGTCAACAGATTCGTTCCATGACAAGGGCGACAGGATTATGATCATCGCAAATGACTGGTACGCAAGCGCATATCACCTGAAGGACCACATGAGGGACAGGTATCCTGAAATCGAGAGTTATTGTGCATTCATGCATGAGGACAAGATACAGGCGGAAATCGACGGAAATACATTCTCAGCAGATTACAATTATGCAGATTCCACTTTCTTCGACATATTTTCATTCGATATTGCGGAGGGTGATGCCGAAGCATTCAAGCATTCTGTCAACAACATCGTGATCAGCGAGAGTTTTGCCCGCAGGATGTTTCCTGACAAGGAAGCGATCGGACAGCAGATCGGCGAAAACACTGTCGTGGCCGTAATGGAGGACATAAACAATTCAGTCCTGCCATATTGCGACATTCTTCTGAGAGGTGAATGGATGGAAAAGCATAATCCTTCCCACAATATGGATCTCGGCAACAGCGGAAGTGTACAGACTTTCGTACTGGTGAAGGAAAACTGCGACCTGATGTCCCGCAGAGATGATATGCTCGAATATTTCAAGGAAATATGGTGGACATACAAAGGAGGCGTCAGCACCGAACTGCGCCTGATCCCGCTGCGTGACATCTATTTCTATGACACAGACAGCATTCCTCAACTGTTGAAAGGCGACAAAAGTGTGGTCGGAATGCTTGCCATGGTCTGCATCGTACTTCTCATATTCACCATATTCAACTATGTGAACATGACCACGGCGCTCAGCGGATTCAGGGCTATGGAAATGGCTTCCAGACAACTCATCGGTGCATCAAGAACCGGCATTTTCGCGAAACTCATCTCTGAATCGACGATTCTATGCTTCATTGCGACCGCCTTGGCCTTCTTCATCGCCGAAGGACTGTCGCCTGCCGCATCGGGAATACTTGAATATGATTTCTCGATTTTCGAGGCGGCCACACCTGGCAACATGGTCATACTCATCGCCTTCATCATGCTGCTCGGAACACTGTCAGGACTCATTCCGGCTCTCGTGCTTCTGAGAGTAAGACCGATAGACATCGTAAGGGGCTCATGGAGAACAAGCACCAAGACCATAGGAAGCAGGATAATCATTGTCCTTCAGACCGTGACCACGATGTGCATGCTGACGGCGGCGTTAACCATGAACAGACAGATCAATCACATGCTCGAAGCACCTCTGGGCTACAACACAGAAAATGTAATCAATATCGAGAACAATTTCGGATTGCCGGATAAACTGAATGTGGTGAAGGAAAAACTTCTGACGCTGCCATGCGTTGCCAATGTAGGATACGGTCAGGGCACACCGCTCTACGGAACGAACAACAACACCATGGAGATCAAGGGACTCGGCTACATCTCCTTCCAGCAGTTCATTGGAGACCAGGGATATTTCGACATTCTGGGAATCCGGGAGAAACATGACAACAATGCCCCATACAAATACTGGTTCAATGAATATGCATTCAAGGAACTCGGAATCAGCGAGGACACTCAGATCATCATGGCCGGCAATGATGATTGGGAAAGCAAGATGCCTGTCGGAGGAGTATATTACGATTTCAAGGTGCGTCCTCTTCTTGAAGACCAGTCATCAGCAATGATTTTCAACTATCGTGACAAATGGCCGGACCAGCTTTATCCGTGGAGCATCCTCGTCCAGATTTCCGGAGACAAAGAGGAGGCGATAAGTGCAGTCGAGGCGGCATTTGCGGAAGTCTTTCCTGATGTCCTGTTCAAAGGCCGATACATAACGGATGAAGTTGCCGACACATTCAAGAAAGAAATGAAGATACTTGACATAATCTCGCTGTTCACCTTGATTTCGATCTTCGTGTCCATGCTCGGACTCTTTGCAATGAGCATGTACTATATGAGTCAGGAAAGAAAGACCGTCGCATTGAAGATTATAATGGGGGCAGAGAGGAAAAGGGTATTTGCGGCACTTGTCGGCACTTTCATGAAGATGGCGCTTGTCGCTGTCGTGACAAGCATCCCTGTGGGATGGTTCGTGATGGAAAGGTGGCTCGACTCCTTCAGTTACAGGATTCCTATGTACTGGTGGGTATTCGCAGCGGCTGCCGGGATCACTCTCATGACATCCTTCGTCACCGTACTGTGGCAGAGTATCAGGACCGCTGACACCAACCCTGTGGAATCGCTGAAGAACGAATGAGGAACTTTACACTTGTGTAAAGAAATTTTACATCCGCCCCGACGGAACAAAACCATACAAGACTGAATATTAACAAGTTAGACACTTTGGCACGATAGTGCTACAAGAAAAGACATATTTGAAAACAATTATTAACAATCAATACAAAGAATCATGATTACAGTAACAGAACTCAGCAAGGTTTTCCGCACAGAGGAAATCGAAACCACAGCACTCAACAAGGTTTCATTCGAGATCAACGACGGCGAATTCGTAGCCATCATGGGCCCTTCAGGATGCGGCAAGTCAACTCTCCTGAACATCCTCGGACTTCTTGACAACCCTACCGACGGCAGTTATATGCTTCTCGGACAGGAGGTTGCAAAGCTGAAGGAGAAGGACCGCACCAAGTTCCGCAAGGGCAATATCGGCTTCGTGTTCCAGAGCTTCAACCTCATCGACGAGCTTAATGTGTATGAGAATGTGGAGCTTCCGCTGAAGTATCTCAACATCAGTTCTTCAGAGCGCAAGCAGCGTGTGAACGATATGCTCAAGAGGATGAACATCAGCCACCGTGCACAGCACTTCCCTCAGCAGCTTTCCGGTGGTCAGCAGCAGCGTGTGGCGATAGCCCGTGCAGTCGTATCGAATCCTAAACTGATCCTCGCCGACGAGCCTACCGGTAATCTCGACTCGAAGAACGGAAAGGAGGTGATGGATCTTCTGTGCGAGCTCAACAAGGAGGGTACGACAATCGTGATGGTGACCCACTCGCAGAAGGATGCGGCTGTGGCTCAGCGTACCATCAATCTTTTTGACGGTGAGATCGTCAGCGATGTAAAGAACGAACTTTAGTAGATTGGACATAAATATTGAACTTGACAAAGGCACTGTCGTGAGATACTGCCTTATTCATCCTGACATTCCCCAATGTCATCCTGAATGTTCTCACATGTCATCCTGAACGTTCTCACATGTCATCCTGAACGAAGTGAAGGATCTTTTACGCAAAAAATCATATTAAAGATTCTTCGCTACGCTCAGAATGACAAGGAAAGGTTCTGAATGACAAGGAAAGGCACTGAATGACAGGAGAAAAATAAAAGAACATTGACATATAGACACGAAATCAACCCTATAACAACTGACAAATGGCATCATTCAACATATTCAGACGAGGCGGCTCGGCAATATCAGGAACACTCAATGTCCTGGGCATGGCTGTGGCGTTCGCAGCATTCTACCTCATTCTCGTTCAGGTGGATTACGACCTGACCTTCAACCAGGGCATCCAGGATTCGGAAAAGGTCTTTGTGATGTCTTCCGGCAGCATGGACGGAGACGCCGACAAGAGACAGCTGAACTTCTGCCGTCCTCTGGCAGAAATCATCCTTGAGGCATCTCCGAATATCGAATACGGAGGTATCCTGAGTTTCAGCGGAACTGAGGACTCAAGATACTGGATTGAAAGAGATGGTGTAAAGCAGGATATAGACCTTGGCGTCACCAATTTCTCCGGAACGGCTCTGGAAGCGTTGGGAGTGGAAGTGGTGAGCGGCTCGATCGAAGACCTTTCTGATACAAAGTCGTTTGCCATCAGCGAAAGCATCGCCGAGAAGTTCGATCTTGAGATAGGAATGGGTCTCGGCTATGAAGGATATGCCAACCTCAGGACAATCAAAGCCATCTTCAAGGATCTGCCGGAGAACTCTCATTTCGCAGATGTGAAGGTCCTCAGAAATCTGGGAGATGACGGGATAACCAATTTCTCGGAATGGGGATACCATTATTTCATTAAGGTTTACGACCCTTCTCAGATCAAGGATATGGAGGA
>JAFUQW010000137.1 GCA_017472115.1 Bacteroidales bacterium
CTCGCATACTTGTGTCACACCCTCGGCATCACCCGTCACACCCATCTTGTCGAACCTTCATACGAGGTTGCGGCAGACCGTATGGACCGGATCATGGGGGATATATCCAGAATGGCTTCCGGCGAGCCTCTGCAGTATGTGATAGGCGCTGCCGATTTCTACGGCCGTCAGTTCCACGTGACTCCTGATGTCCTCATCCCCCGTCCAGAAACCGAACTGCTCTGCCGTCTGGCACTGGATTTTGTAAAGGCTTCGTCAGGCAGCTTCAGGATTCTGGATTTGTGCACAGGAAGCGGATGCATAGCATGGACTATGGCGTTGGAGATGCCGGGAGCGGAGGTCACGGCCGTGGATATATCGGATGATGCGCTGGAAATTGCTGCAGGTCAGGATTTTGCTGCAGAAATGGCTCATACGGGGGCACATAGGCCGCATTTCATCAAGGCAGATGTCCTCTCGGACGATATACTTTCCATCCTGCATGAAAATCTTCCGTACAAGTCGTCAGAAGATCCTTCATCCCGCAGATTCGATCTGATTCTCAGCAACCCACCTTATGTGATGGATAAGGAAAAGGCGCTCATGCGAACCAATGTTCTTGACCATGAACCTCACCTGGCCCTTTTTGTACCGGATGATGATCCGCTTGTATTCTACCGTGCAATAGCTTCACATGCGGCGGTTCTGCTTTCTGATTCTGGAGTCTGCATGGTGGAGATCAACGAAGCGCTCGGGTCTGAAACCGCATCGCTCTTTACTGCTGCCGGCTTCACAGATGTCCGCATCGCAGCCGATCTCAACGACCGTCCCCGCTTTGTCATTTCCCGCAGATGATTTTGCTCCTTGGCTCGACTTCCTTGCCATGCGAGCCAATCATGTCATCTTGCTGATTGCCGGGAGGTTGCGTATCACTAAAAGTAACAGCGTTGTTTCGGAATTTGTTTGATTTTGTAACAAAAAACAACAAATTTCCGACCCTTGAGGTGCCCTGCAGATATCTGTAAGGCACTTTTTTGCAATTAGCTGCGTAAAAATTTTTTACGCGGATAATTGTCAGGACCTTTGCATACGTAAACCCGACATGGCCGTCGAGGCCAGTCACAAAACACAAAGGTCATGAAAGAGAAGAGATTATTTGCATCTGTCCTGCTGATGGCGGGACTTTGCAGCTGCGAGGTGATCGACAATGATCCGGACAAACATGTGCAAGACAAAGACAGCACTTATGTGCGTCTGGCTTCTGTAGCAGAAATCCTGTCGGAACTGCCTTTAGGCAGAAGCCATATGGAGGAAGTGTATTCGGCTGTATCTTCTTCATCCGGCAACGGGTATGATGAGGAATACACGATGAGGAAACTGTTCACGGATCCCGGTGCCGGAGTCGGAGATGATGACGGACATATGAGAACGCGGTCTTACGACAATCCTCTGCGCGACCTTATCGCCGATCACATCTATTCCATGGCGGCGACAAAGTCTCAGGCAGATTTTTCTCCGCGTGAGTATCTCGAAATGCTGAGTTCTTCGGATATACAGATATATTGGCCTTTTTCTGAAAATTGGGATGGGGAGACCATGCCTGTCATTACTTTCGATCCCGAAGATGAGGCGCAGACAAACATAGGTTACAGGCTTGAATGTTTTGATGATGGTTCCCGCCATGTGCAGAAGGTGATTGTTGATGAGGAGATGGCACAGGAGCAGCCGGTGTGGGTAGTGAACAGGAATTCAGATGCCGGCTACACGACCCTTGAGATGTTGAGAAGAGAAGATCCGGCTTGGGGAGAAGGAGGCGGTGCCATCATTGTCAAGCCATCAGCAGCCAAGTCTGTCAAGGATGTCCGTACCCTGCTTCTCAAGGATTTCACGATGAAGCGGAATTATGACAGCTGGTTTGCCGGAGCATCCGAGTTTTTCGTCAAGACCGGAGCAGTAGAAGATTTTACGGCATCTACCGAAGCTGAAATGAAACTCTACAGTCCTTCTGTGACGGATTTTCTGATTGTCGTGAAACGAAATCAGGTCGGGAAACCTCAGCCCTTCAATGCCGTACTTGTCTCGGACTGGACAGATCAGATGTCTGACTGTGCCTTCATGATAACTGAGGATGACGGCGGGACACGTACAGACTGGAATTGCACTGCTCTGGTGAGAGTTGCTTCCAAAAGTTATGGAATAGAATTGAAGATTCCTTTCAACACAAGGGACGATATCGTCTGGAGAGGGATGCTGAGTGACCGCTGGCTCGAGCAGAACAGCAATGTTGTAGGCCATTTCGGTGATGTGGATCTCACGTTCGAGATTATTGAGTGACGGTCATTTCGCAGTTGCGGCAGTCGAAATGCAAGGCGAAACGCCGGCCGTTGTTGAGAAGGAAAAGGGGACCTGAGTCCTTTGCCTTGTGATGGCGTGGACAGATGCCGAGCTCGTATCTTATGCAGTAGCGGGTACGCATTAGTTCAGCCGAGTCCTGACGGCTCAGTTCGTATGCTGGTTCGACGATTTCCGCTCCCGCCATCCGATAAAGCGAATCCGCCATCCGGTTAGATACATTATATTTATAAGAGAGATCTTTCGAATATAGTTTCGCCCCGCTGATTCCGCATGGATTTCTTCGAAGTATTTCCTTTCTGTTGCAAGGCATGCCGTCAAGTTTTTCGGCAAGCGACCTCCTGATTCCGTTGAGTGCTGAGGCACTCATGAACGGAAGGCTGCCTTCTGTAGGAAGTGTGCGCAATGTGAATCTGTAGTGTCCGGAAGTCTTGCCGATCTGACTGCGGAACATTTCTGCCATTCTTTCTCTGTTGGAGGCTTCCTGGCTGCCGGCTTCTATGCAGACAGACACCTTTCTGCCGTCAGCACTTTCTGCCGAAGCCTCGACGGTCCGGATGTCGGCGGCAAAAGAGAATGTCAGGTCAACGTCAACTCCTATTTCTCTGACGCATGAATGCCTGTCGAGTTCCTTCTCAAAGGCAGCATTGATGTTCCTGAAAAGCCGTGCTCCGGAGAATATTCCATCCACGGCCCTGCATCTGATGCTGTTGCCCTTGCATACGTCTCCTCTGAAACCGGTGACGCTTCCGTCTTTAGCAATGAAGGTGAATCCGTCACCGTTGTTGAGAACTATATCTTTGCGGCATAAATCCACCGTGATTCCGTCGCGGCCGGCAGATCTTACCGTGCCGATTTCTTCCCCCATGGATTTTGCGGAATCCATGGATGCCCAACGGCTGCGTCTGCCGTCAAGATACAACTCTGTGTATCCCCGGTTGAAAGTCTTTGATGTATCAGGGGTGAATCCTGCCGTAACGCTGCCGTATGAAGCTCTTGAATATGAAGAAGGATGCCTGTTGACTATCTCGTCCAAAGCAAGGGAGTAGTCCCGCACGACGTTCTTCACATATGATTCGTTCTTCAGCCTGCCCTCGATCTTGAATGAGGTTATTCCGGCTTCGGCCAGTTCTTCTATCCTGCCACGGAGGTTGTAGTCCTTTAGAGAAAGCAGAGCCTTGTCTCTGACTATGACTTTGCCGGATGCATCCACCAGGTCGTATCGCGAGCGGCATGCCTGGATGCAGGCTCCACGGTTTGCACTCCTGCCGGCAATCTTTTCTGACAGGTAACACTGTCCGCTATAGCATACACAGAGGGCTCCGTGCACGAAGAACTCAAGCTCGCAGCTTACAGCGGCGCGTATGGCCCTTATCTGCTCAAGCGAAAGTTCTCTTTCAAGAATCAGTCTTGAGAATCCGAGGCTTTCAAGGAATACTGCGTGCTCCACCGTCCTGATGGCACATTGGGTCGAGGCATGGAGAGGTATCCTGAAATCCTCATGGATGTCACCGATTCCCTTGCGGGCCATTTCCAATACTGCCATGTCCTGGATTATTAGCGCATCGGCACCGGCTTCCTGGACCGCAAGCATCTGGCGATATGCCGCCTCAAGTTCGTCATCGTAAAGTATCGTGTTCAGAGCTACGAAGATGCGGGCACCGAAACGGTGTGCGTAGCTGCACAGCTGCCTGATGTCGTCAACAGAGTTTCCGGCAGCCTGTCGTGCGCCGAACTGCGGACCGGCTATATACACAGCATCGGCACCGCAGTCTATTGCTGCGATGCCGATCTGTACGTCTCTTGCCGGAGCAAGCAGTTCGAGATTCATCATCTGCTACTGAAGGACCTTAAGCTGCTCCTTTGCAGTCGCACCGTACTGTGCGTCGTTCTCGATCTTGGTGTAGTACTCCTTGGCCTTCTCCTTGTTGCCGGCCTGCTGATAGAGGACTGCGATTGTGCAGATCACGCCGTTTGCATCCTTTGCATTTGGAGAAACCTCAAGATACTTCTCATAGTAGCCGATCACAGTATCAGTGCTCTGGTTGAGCTTCTGAGCTGCACTTGCAGCAAGCTTGTATGCGTTTGCGTTCTCAAGGCACTCGTTTGACTTAACGCAGAAGTCAAGCATTTCCTGATAGTTCTTAGCCTTGTTTGCAGCCTGAGCCTTCTTGAGATATACCTGTGAAAGGAGCTTGTCTGCGTTCTCTGCCTGACCGAGTTCCTTAGCCTTCTCGAGAGCAACGACAGCATCGTCGAAGTTGTTGCCTCTCATGTAAGCCTGTCCGAGCTGAAGTGCGATAGCACCGTTCTCAGGCTCGATTTCAAGCACCTTCTTGAAGTTCTCGATGGCTGTAGGATAATCCTTTGCCCTCATAGCAGCCTTTCCGGCTGTGTTATAGATCTGAAGGTTGGCCTGTCCGATAAGGCTTTCAGCCTCTGCTGCCAGTTCTGCCTCGCCGTATCCTTCAGCAACAGCCTTTGCCTCAGTGAATGCCTGTGCAGCCGCTGCGAAATCCTTTGCGTTGTAAAGGTCCTTTGCCATTCCGATCTGTGCAGAGCAGATGGCCTTCTTGCAGTTGTTTACGAGATCGGCAGCCTCGTCTCCGAGAGCCTCACCCATTTCAAGGGCAGTCTTGAAGTACTCGAGAGCGGCACCGTTGTTGCCCATCTGGAGCTCCATCGCACCGTTGTTGTAATTTTCTGTAGCCTGATTGATGTCCTGTGCAGATGCTACGGCTGTACTCATGGCAACTGCGACAAAAAAGAGGATGATTTTCTTCATGATGATATGTTTTTTGTTTTATATTAATATTCTATAGGTCACAGAAATGCAAAAATAGAAAAATTTTGTTTTATTTTTGCAAACTAATTTGATTTATAATGAAAATAGGATTTAAATTGGCGTTGATATGCGTCATCTCGGTATTGTTTTCAATAATTATGCCAGCACAGGATCTGCCGAAGCTTCCGGCAGACAATGCTGTTTCTCAAGGTGTCCTTCCGAATGGAATGACATATTATATCGTTGAAAATCCTACGGTCAAAGGGGTTGCTGATTTTGCTCTGGCAAGTAAGAAAGGTCATGATGTTGCTGTTGCAATGCAGAAGAACGTGCTGCGCATACCGGGCGTCATGGTATCCGAGTCGGTGGCAGTGATGGACTCGACTCTCCTGTATCTGATGAGAAAGGCAGATGAGGGGGTTCCTGCGGACCAGGCTTTGGTCGTGGCGGGAGATGTGAGCACAGCGGCAGTCGCGGAGAAGATGAGGATGCTTTCATATATGACTCCTTGTAGGGAAAGCATGGCCCTGCCGCCATATGAATGGATCGGCAATGATGCAATCATAGTTAATACTGCTCTGTCTGAGGAGAAGGAACTTGCGACAATAGTGGCCTCATGGAGGTCGCCTCGTACTGCTGCGGAATACATGAATACCGTACAGCCGGCCATATATTCGCTTTTTATCGGCGAACTCGGTCATGTGGCCTGCAACAGGATCTCAGAGTGTTTCAGGCAGACAGGAATACCTGCAGTGAACATCACCTACAGACATAATGACACCAGCGTTTCCTATGGCGACGAGACTTTCTCCGTATCGCTTTCCGTGGCTCCTGCACATGCTGAGGCGGCTGTCCGCATACTCTCGTACGTGATGTCTTCATTAGATTCGGGATCTGCTACGGCTCAGGAGGTCAGACGTGCCCAGGACAAGCTGCTTATAGATATGTACAAAGGGGTTTCCGGTCCTGTCAGAAGCAATGAGGAGTATATCGACAGATGTCTTTCGGCCTTCCTGCACAACGGATCGCTTGCATCCGGGAGAAGCATATATGACTTCCATGCGTCCCGCCGTCTTGACGATCAGACATCACTCACACTTTTCAATGACATCATTTCTGCTCTCCTTGACAAAGAGAAGAATCTGACTCTTGACTGCACTTCGTCGTCGGAGCTTGATCCTGCAAGATTGTCAAGCCTCTTCCTTGAGGCATGGGATAAGAAGAGCGGACTCACATGGAAGCAGAAGCCTGAAGCGGATGCCCTTCTGCGCACACCTGATCCCGAAGTCAAGGCCAAGATCGTTTCTGCCAAGAAGGATCCTATATCCGGAGGAAACGTCATCACGGTTTCGAACGGCATGACTGTGATAACCAAGAATATGCCTGCGGACGGAAGGGTCTATTATTCCCTTGCTCTGAACGGAGGTTACGGAAGCATTTCGGGACTGTCAGAGGGTGAAGGCGCATTTGTCGGGGATTTCCTTTCGACTTGCAGGGTGGCGGATATTCCATACCGTGATTTCGTAGCCGCGCTGAATGCACAGGGCATGACGATGGATGTCAAGGTTGACGTCAGCAGCACAGTCATCAGCGGATGCGCCTCTAAGTTCGACATTGAAAAGGTACTGCAGGCCATCACCGTCCTTACTGAGAGCAGCACAAAGGATGATGCTGCCTTTGACTACTATCTTTCCACCGTTCCTCTGCAGATCGAGGCCTTGAAGGGTACAGCTCATTCAAGGATGGCGGCTGTTGACAGCATTATGTGTCCTGGCTACATATATTCTGCCATGAAGTCAGCCGGGAAGATCACTCCTGAGTTCCCTGCCAAGGCGGAAATGTTCTTCGGAAGGCAGTTCTCAAAGCTTGATGACGGTGTGCTTGTCATTTCCGGCGAATTCGATGAGGTGGAACTCAAGAAGCTTCTTACTGTCTATGGTCCGGGATTTTCTGTGGCGCAGAGGTCGTTCTCACGTCCGTCGATCCAATATCAGCCGATAGCGGGAGTAGCTTCATATACCGTTGACGGCGACGAGAATTCAATCGATCTTGCGATGTCGGCAAGAATTCCTCTGACCGTCGATAATTATGCGGCTTCCTTGATCACGACAGAAGTGCTGTCACATAGCCTCATGGAGTGTTTTGATGGTACAGGATGGACTCCTGAGGTCAGATCGCGTCTGAATATCCTGCCGGATGAGAGGTACAGCGTAGTGGTCACCCTCAAGGAATGCGGTGAGACTTCGATGATGCCTATGCAGGCCATGTCTCATCTCAGATCATCGGTTTCAAGGATAGCATCCTCTCCGGTCGATGCCAGCCTCCTCAATGCTGTGAAGGCTCATGTGAAGGCTTCTTTATCACTCAGACAGTCTGATCCTATGTTCTGGAATGGAATCATAGCAGGGCGTAACCTTTATGGCAAGGATCTGTTCACAGGATTCGATTCCAGGGCAGATGCTGTGACGGCTCAGAAGGTGCAGAGTCTTGTCTCTGCTCTTGAGAACTCAGGAAAAGTTGAATATGTCGTAACAAAGGAATAATTGATCGACAACTTATCACTTGCGAAAATTGAGGAATGACCATGTATCACGGAACCATCATTGAAATAGACGACTGCCTCGTGTCAGAAGAGATTCTGACGGAGTATTTTGCCTGTGATTACGAGAAATGCAAGGGCTGTTGCTGTGTCATAGGCGACAGCGGGGCGCCGATGGAGGAATCCGAACCGGAAGCCATCGAGAAGAATTATCCGATATTTTCTCCGATAATGACTGAAGAAGGCCGCAAGGCCGTGGCTGATAAGGGCTTCTTCGAAATCGATATGGACGGGGACATGGTGACTCCTCTTGTTCCGGGCAGCGATGAATGTGCTTATACGATCTTCGACGAGGAGGGCAACTGCTTCTGCTCGATGGAACGCTGCTGGTTTCAGGG
This sequence comes from Bacteroidales bacterium, assembly GCA_017472115.1. The sequence goes on from JAFUQW010000137.1 coordinate 8,054, forward strand.
GAAAGGAGACTTCCGCAAGCCGATTTCATGCTGGCTCTATCCGATAAGGATCACCACTCTGCGAAACGGCATGCGAGCCCTCAACCTCCACCGCTGGCACATATGTCAGGACGCTTTCGCCAAAGGAAAAAAAGAAAATATCCGCGTATATGAATTTTTGCGCGAACCTATAGAACGATATTTCGGAGAGGATTTCTACGCGGCCTTGTCAGAGGCTGCCAAGATGCTTTGAGAAACGATGCTCGAGTGCGGCAGCTATGTGCAGGGCATCCTTTCTCAGACCTTCAAGAACATACTTGTCTCCGCATCTTGTGAGGGTGAGCCTGTCTTCGCACATCTTTGTCAGTCTTGCCATCTTGTTGCGGAGTCTGAATGTCATGACTCCCTCGCTTTCGGACTCTAATTCATATCTGCGTTCTGCGAAGAATTCCATAAGGTCGTCGCGGATGTCCTTCATGTCGCTGTCGATGGCTGCATCTCTTCTGATGAATGCCAGCTTGGGATAGAACGCCGCAACGCATGCGAAGAATACGGCTATCTTCCAGATCGCCCGGTATCCTCCTTCGAAGATGGAGTCGATGTCACCTTCAACGGCTCCGGTAAGAACAAGGATAATGACGATGGCGGTCGTCAGGAAAGCGAAATAAAAAAAGTATTTTACAGATCTGATGAAATACTTCATGGCCTCATATTTGTTGTGGCAGGACTCCGGTTTCATGCCAATATCTTCACAAATGTAATAATTAATACGATAAATTGCTATATTTGCATTCTTAAAGGCAATAATCAAATACAAAAATACCAAAATTATGGAAGAGAAGAATTTGAAGAACGTGATGTATATAATGATTGCGGTGGCGGTTCTGCTTGCCGGAGCATTGGCTTACATCTGGTATCAGAAATCCATGCTTGTCAATGAGCTTACCCTGGAGAAGGAAGAGCTTACTGCACAGATGATCGACCTTCAGAATGACTATGCGATGCTGTCGTCTGACTATGATACCATCAATTCACAGCTCGACTCGTCTCGTGAAGAAGTGTCTCAGCTCATTGAAAGAATCAAGAAGACAGAGGCTACCAACAGAGCCAAGATGCGTCAATATGAGAGAGAGTTGGGTACATTGAGAAGCATCATGAAGAATTATATCGTTCAGATAGACTCCCTCAATACACTCAACAAGAAGCTTACAGCCGACGCTGCGGCAGCCCGCAGGGAGGCAGCCGAGAGCCGCAGGCATAACGAGGAGCTCCGCAGCACTGTCGAGAGTCTCACAGGACAGGTGGCCGCAGGTTCCGTAATCAAGGCAAGAGGCCTCAGGATGGATGCGTACAATGCTTCGGACAAGATTACGGACAGAAGCAGCAGGGTAGTGAGGATGCTTGCCACATTGAGCCTTGTAGAGAACGAGCTTGCTCCTAAGGGTCCGATAAGGATCTATATCAGAGTAAAGGATCCTGACGGAATTCTTCTTACCAACAGCACTCAGAGGACATTTGAGGTTGACGGCGAGCCGATGATCTGCTCGGCTTCACGTGAGGTTGACTATCAGGGCAAGGAAGTGGAACTCAGCATCTATCTCAACGATATTCCTTCTTATGTGAAGGGTATATATACTGTGGAGGCCTACACGGAGCAGGGTAAGCTCGGTGAGACGGAAATCATGCTTCGCTAAGCTGTGATATATATCCATATACCTTTCTGCAGAAGTTTCTGTACCTATTGCGACTTTTATTCCGAAGTCGCGGCAGAAGCGTTATGGAAGGAGTATTCCAAAGCACTTTGTCTTGAAATCAGGTCCCGCAGGACGGAAATCACTGATGAAGTAAATACATTATATATAGGAGGCGGCACCCCATCGGTGCTGCCCCTTTCTGTTTTTTCGGAGCTGCTGGATACACTCGGGGACTGCGGACATGGAGGACCTTATGATGAATTTACCGTTGAGGTGAATCCGGATGATATTGTCGGCAAAGGTCCTGCCTATGTCGAGGGACTTCTCGGACTTGGAGTCACACGTGTAAGTATGGGAGTGCAGTCTTTCAATGACGGGATTCTTCGCTGGATGAACAGAAGGCATGATGCTGCTTCTGCGAGAAAGGCATATGCCATACTTGAAGAGGCCGGTGTGCCTGACATAAGCATCGATCTCATATTCGGACTGCCTCAGCTTTCCGACGACATGTGGCAGGACACACTTTCAAGTGCCTTGGATATTTCTTCCCGAGGGAATCAGCCCCGGCACATATCGTCGTATCAGCTTTCCGTCGAGCCGGGAAGCGCGCTTGCATGCATGGCTGAAAAGGGGGTCTGGGCAGAGGCCTCACAGGAACAATGCGCCCGTCAGTATGCGGTGCTGTGCGAAAGACTTGCGGAAGCTGGTTACCATCATTATGAAATATCCAATTTCGCGCTGCCGGGCCATGAGGCCATGCACAACTCTGCTTATTGGCGTCATGTCCCTTATGCCGGATTCGGTCCGGGAGCACATAGCTTTGCCGGTGGCAGACGCCAGTGGAATTTGTCTGACCTGCAGGCATATCTGAAGGCTGCATCCGTGAAAGATTTCAGCAGGATAACCGAGTACGAAACTCTCTCTTCAGAACAGAGGGTACTTGAGCAGATAATGCTTTCTCTCCGCACATCTTCAGGTATCCCGTACGATACCCTCAAGGGCCAATGCCCGCAGGCGAGCCTTTCGAAGGCTTTCTCATCCGGAAATCTGATTCTCCTGCCTTCAGGCAATGTCCGGATTCCCGAAGACCGTTTCTTCGTATCCGATTCCATAATTTCCGGTATAGTTTGAGTTTCTCGTTTTAAATCATTAAATTGCATCCTCTTAAAAGATGCATCATGAAGAATATCTATGCGGAAAGGATTGAGGCTCTGAGGAACCTCATGTCTCGGAATGGCTGGGAGGCCGTGATAGTAAGCGGATCGGATCCTCACAGCAGTGAATATCCTGCGTTGCGCTGGCAGCAGGTCAGATGGCTGACAGGATTCACCGGCGAGGCCGGGGATGTGGTGATTACAATGGATCACGCAGGTCTCTGGACAGATTCACGTTATTTCATCCAGGCGGTCAGGCAGCTCGAAGGTACCGGTGTCGTACTGCACAAGACCCGTCAGCCCGATTCCGTCAATATTCCCGAATGGCTTGCTTCGCAGGGAGTTTCAAAGGTCGCTTTTGACGGCTTGTGTCTGAATGTCAGTGCGGTGGAAAATCTCGTGGCGGTCTTGTCCGTGAATGATGAGGCCGTAATTATCGATGAGCCTGATATGCTGAATGCCCTGTGGAAGGACAGACCTGCGGCTCCGGTGTCTCCAGTCGCAACTATGGATGTGGGATGTTTCGGAGGCGTGTCCCGTGCCGAAAAGCTGAGCTGGCTTAGGAAACAGATGCTTCTCAAAGGTGTTGACCGCGTGCTCCTGACAGCTCTTGATGAGATAGCATGGCTGTTGAATGTACGTGGTAATGATATTGAGTATAATCCGGTCGTAATATCGTACCTTCTTGTGAGTCAGGATAATGTGAAGTGGTTTGTACGTAAGCCGGATGCCGGGGAGCCGGATCCCGATACAGTTGACAGTTACGCGGAGATAGAGATGGACGGGGTCGGAATCGAAGATTATGATGCAGTGTTTTTCGGCCTTTCTGATTTCTCGGAAGATGAAGGGCAGCCTTCGCTTTTTGTCGATCCTTCGACCTTGAATCATAGCCTTCATACTTATATCAAGGATACCTATCCTGCTGAAAGTCTCGTATGCGGGACATCACCAGTCGTGCTTGAGAAAGCTGTCAAGGTTGAATCCGAGATTGAAAATCTGAGGCAGACCCATATAGACGACGGTCTTGCCGTCACAACTTTCCTTCATTGGCTCGAAACAGAGGTCACTTCCGGCCGTGAAGTCACCGAATGGGAAGCATCGGAGTACCTTACATCCTGTCGTGCAGCAATTCCGGGGTATCGGGGCAACAGTTTCGAAAATATATCCGCGTATGGTCCCGGGGCAGCTCTTCCGCACTATTCCACTCCACGTGAGGGGTCAGCCGTAATCCGTCCGGTGGGATTATATCTTGTGGATTCCGGCGGGCATTATCTTACAGGTACAACCGACATCACGAGAACTGTCCCGATGGGAGAGACCACGGAGCTTGAGAAGGAAGATTACACCCTTGTGCTCAAGGGAATGATCGCATTGTCGATGGCGGTATTCCCGAGAGGAACCGCAGGTTGTCAGCTTGACGTCCTAGCCAGAATGCCTTTGTGGAAGGCCCGCCGCAATTTCGGTCATGGCACCGGACACGGCATAGGATACTGGCTCTGTGTGCATGAGGGCCCTCAGGACATCCGGCAGAATTTCAATTCACAACCTCTGCTCCCTGGTATGATTACGTCAAACGAACCCGGACTCTATCGCGAAGGCATGCATGGAATACGTCATGAGAACATCATCCTCTGCAAGGAGGCAGGATCGTCGCAGTTCGGTGATTTCCTCGAATTCGAGACCCTGACCTGCTGTCATATAGACACTTCTGCCGTGATCAGGGATCTTCTTGATGCAGAAGAACTGAACTGGCTCAATGCCTACAATGAGCGCGTTTACCGCACACTCTCGCCTCTTCTTCCGCCTGAGACAGCTGCATGGCTAAGATACAAGACCATGCCATTGTAGCATGTCAGGACAGGTGCAGCGTCTATAATATGTAACAGAAAAACGAGGCTGACCCAAAAGGTCAGCCTCGTTTGTATATATATCTGTTTCTTAGAGAAGAACGCTGCCAGGGATGATGCCGTTTGCAACGAGACATGCAACGATTGCAGTTACTGAAAGAAGAACTACAAGAAGAGTTGCAAGAGCCTTTCCGAGGCACTCGAGTCTCTTCTCCCATATCTTGTTGCTCCATCCGATTGTCTGAAGTGCGCTCCAGAATCCGTGTGTAAGGTGGAACCAGAGAGCTACGAACCATACGATGTAGATGGCTACCATCCACCAATCCTTGAATGTGAGCTCCATAAGTGCGTAAACTGACTCAGGTGCCACGTGCTCACCCTTGAACCACTCCACATACTGCATCTCGGCCCAGAAATGAGACATATGGAAAGCGATGAATCCGAGAACGATGACTCCGAGGACGAGCATGTTCTTTGAAGCCCAAGACTCGGTCTTTGCCTTGCTTGCAACCTCATAACGCTTGTAACCGCCGCGTGCCTTCATGTTGCCGTAAGTAAGGTAGCATGCCCATGCGATGTGGATTACGAAACCGAGGGCGAGGACAGGAACCATGATGTCGATTACAGGAGTTGCCATGAACCAGCATCCGCTTGCATACCATCCTTCACCGGCAGGTGCACCCCATGTGTTGTTGCCGATCACGTCAATCACTGCAAAGAAGTTGATTGTTGTGTGAAGAAGAAGGAAAAGGATCAGGAAAAGGCCGCTTATGCTCATGATAAGCTTTTTGCCGATTGAAGATGTGAAAATGTTAGCCATATCTTTTTTACAATAGTTAATATTCAGTCAGAAATTGCTGTTACGTCATGCAAAGATATATTCTTTCTTGCAAGTTTCATAATAATTCGATACTTTTGTTTGTCAGAATTATTGAAA
>JAFUQW010000017.1 GCA_017472115.1 Bacteroidales bacterium
GCTCAGAATGACAGTTAGTGTAATCATTTATATCGTTACCTTTTCTTTTTATGCAATCGTGCAAAGATAGTAAAAAAATCTTATGCATGAATAGTTCGGGGATTCTTCGGCTACGCTTCGCTTCGCTCAGAATGACAGAAGAGTACGCTATGCTTCGCTCGAGGTGACAGAAGACTACGCTTCGCTCGGGGTGACAGAATACTTCATCTGAGCAATCAGATGCTGAACCGCAGCCTGCGCGCACACACATCCGAACACCGCCGGAATATAGGAAATGGTGCCGACCTGCGATTTCTTGTTACGGTCCTCGCATGGAACGATGGACTCCCTGTCCGGAAGCTCTTCGGAGAAAACCACCTGGAATCCCTTCTTTATACCCATGTATCTCAAACGTTTACGTACGATATATGCCAGAGGACAATTGAAGGATTTCGAAACATCTGTCAGACGTACCTTGGTGGCATCGAACTTGGCACCGGCTCCCATCGAGGACACAAGCGGAATACCGTTGTCCATACAGTATTTTATCAGATGAAGTTTCGGCGAAAGAGTATCTATCGCATCTATCAGGAAATCAATATCATAACTACCAAGAACATCACCGGCCTTTTCGGCTTCGAGATATTCCTTCAGTACCACAAGATCAAGTTCGGGATTGATGTCGAGAAGGCGTTCCGCAAGGACATCACATTTCGGACGTCCCACAGTGGAATCCAGAGCGAGCAGCTGACGGTTCTTGTTGGTCAGTGACACATCGTCGCTGTCAAGGATGATGAGATGTCCCACGCCGGCACGGACTATCATTTCAGCGGCATAGCCACCGACTCCGCCTACGCCTATCACCGCCACTGTGGAATTGCGGAAATGGTCCAGCATTTCCTCACCCACAAGCATTCCTGTTCTTTCCTGCCAGTCGTATATCATAGTCCTTTTGCCTTTCCCTCGTCCCAGATGGCATCCATCTCGGCAAGCGTCATATCGGTAAGCTTGCGGCCCTGACGGATGGTATGCTCTTCAAGATATGTGAAACGACGCTTGAATTTAGCGCAGGTACGTTCCAGAGCCGTGTCCGGATTAAGGCCGTAAAGTCTTGCGGCATTGACAGTTGCAAAGAGGAAATCGCCCAATTCGTCCTCCGCCCTGTCATATGCGGCAGCCCTTTCCTGATCTGTCTGAGCTGCAGCCATCGCATCAAGCTCGGCCTGATACTCCCCCATCTCTTCCTTGACCTTGTCCCACACCTGTTCCTTGCATTCCCAGTCAAAGCCGACGCCACGAGCCTTGTCCTGCATACGGTAGGCCTTGAGAAGCGGCGGCAGACCGTCCGGAACGCCCGAGAGCACCCTCTTGTTGCCGTCCTTCTCCGTTGTCTTGAGCATTTCCCACTGCTTTATGACATCCTCCGCATCACCGACCTCGGCCGATGAGAACACATGCGGATGACGGTATATCAGCTTGTCGCACAGGAAGTTGATGACGTCAACAATATCAAAATGGCGTTTCTCCTCACCGATCTTTGCATAGAATATCACATGAAGAAGCACATCTCCAAGTTCCTTTGAAAGTTCCCTTTCCTCACCCTTGAGGATCGCGTCACTGAGTTCATAAACCTCCTCAATTGTCTGAGGACGGAGGGATTCATTTGTCTGCTTGCGGTCCCACGGACATTTCTCGCGAAGTTCGTCAAGAATGTCGAGGATACGACCGAAAGCCTGCAGTTTTTCTTCTCTTGTATGCATAATAATGTATTTATAAACAAAATCAAGTTTCACATTGTATTTTAGAAAGACATAGTTTCCTCAGGAGCCTGTGGAATATAAATGCCTTTCTGCTGAGCCTCCATACGTATTTCACGCATTTGCTTCTGTTCATCTCGCAGAGTTTGCCTAACACTTGACTCTGACGAGCTACCTTTTACAAGACGTAAGCTTTCTAAAGCTGAATTAAAAACATCTACCCATTTCTGATACATTTGCTTATACATTCCTTCTTCACGAGTGCTTACACCTTCGTTAGAACCAGACGAAGATCCCCCATCATAAGTATTGTTATAAGTAGGAGTATCAGATATATAGATATTATCAAAATTATACGGATCATCTTGCATTGCCACCTCTATTAATTCCTCAACCTCAAAGGCATCTAACTCCTCATAGTAATGCCATATATCAGCAGAACCCTTTTCTCTTATGACCAAAGAACAATCACTCAAAGCATAGAAATTATTACCATATGACCAGTCAGAACTCTGGCCCCACACATTTATCTTCTGAAACTGTCTAGGATAAATTTCATAGCCAGAACTAACTTCGTATAAGTCATACTTTTCCGAAAGGATATATGGTTGACCAGTAACGAGATCCGTCATATTGGTCATTTGCACATACCTAGAAGAAAAAGCTGAAGGTCTCTGATATCTATTAGCATAGGTTTGAGCGTCAGACCATGACCCATGAACTTCTGCGAATCGTTCTCCGTCTACACAAGTGATATAAAAATACTTTGAAGAACTTTTAGAATACTTATTTAGTGTTGAACTTGAGTTTGCATTCACCGAATGCGAATACTTAAAAAAACGAACCTCCTGTGCAGTTGCCACTGACACAAAACAAAAAAACAGTAGTGCAGAAAATAATTTCTTCATATAATAACACTTTAACGTAAGTAGCACAAAGTTAGCAATTCTTCAAAAAATAACTATCTTTGGCGAGCCAATCACATAATTATGCAAAAAGAGATCAGATATGTTTCGGCGGAAGAAGCCGTCAAGGTCGTAAAATCAGGCGACCATATTCATTTGAGCAGCGTGGCAAGCGCTCCGAGAGTGCTCATCGACGCACTTTGTGCCAGAGGCGAAGCCGGTGAACTTCAGGATGTCAGGATCCATCACCTTCACACCGAAGGTCCTGCACCATACACAGATCCGAAATTCAACGGGATATTCTTTCATCAGGCATTCTTCGTTGGAGGCAACGTCCGCAAGAGCGTCCAGGCCGGATATTCGGACTATATCCCGGTATTCCTGAGCGAGACACAGAAACTGTACAGATGCGGCGCACTAAGATGTGATGTGGCGATGATCCAGGTATGCCCTCCGGACAAGCATGGCTACGTGTCGCTCGGCACTTCTGTTGACGCCACTCTCGCCGCGATAGAATGCGCTGAGACCGTCATCGCAGTGGTGAACCCTAACGTTCCGAGAGCATGGGGAGACGCCATGATACCGATGGATATGATCGACATATTCGTAGAAGGCAACGAGCCTCTCGAACCTGCTCATTTCAGCGAACCTGACGAGGTCGAAACCGCCATAGGAAAGCATTGTGCGGCACTCATCGACGATGGGGCATGTCTCCAGATGGGCATCGGAGCCATCCCTAATGCCGTGTTGGCCCAGCTCGGGAACCACAGGAACCTCGGTGTCCACACGGAAATGTTTGCCGACGGAGTGCTTGAACTCGTCGAGAAAGGAGTCATAAACGGCTCCAACAAGGTGACCGACAGAGGCAAGCTCGTATCGACCTTCCTCATGGGTTCTCAGAAGGTATATGACTTCATTGACGACAACCCGATGGTGGCTATGATGGATGTGGGATACACCAACGACCCTTATGTGATCGCAAGGAACCCCAAGATGACTGCAATCAACTCTGCAGTACAGATAGACCTTACAGGTCAGGTCTGTGCCGATTCGATAGGCACACGTTTCCATTCCGGCGTCGGAGGCCAGGTTGACTTCATCTACGGAGCATCGCTTGCTCCTCAGGGAAAGGCCATCATCGCAATGCCGTCGTGCACAAAGAAGGGAGGCAGCAAGATAGCACCTGTCATAATCGAAGGAGGCGGAGTGGTCACCACAAGACCTCATGTCCATTACGTCGTGACCGAATACGGTGCGGTCGATCTGTACGGAAAATCGATGCAGGAACGCGCTAAACTGCTCATAAGCATAGCCCATCCTGACCATCGCGAAGAGCTTGACAGAGCGGCTTTCGAAAGGTTTGGTCCACACTACCGCAATTTCGACATATAAGCCGGATTTCCGACTTTAACATTTTCGATTCTCCATCAGAAGATTACGCGTATTTTTGATGGAGAATCTTTATTTTTTTGTATCTTTGCATAGATATACCCATATCTGACAAACAGATTAATAAATAACTAAACGATATGAAGAAATTATTAGTCATGATTCTGCTGTTTTTCAGCATTATGACGGCAAATGCCCAGCTGGTCAAGGTGTCTTTCGGCATCAAGGGACAAGGCATCGCCTCACTGATGAACACAGAGATCAAGCCAAGCACTTATGTCCAGCTTGGTGGTGGCGGCGGAGCCTTCCTCGGAATGAAAGTAGGCAGAGTTATCGGCCTTCAGGTAGAAGGTCTCTACTCGTATCAGAATGCGAGTTTCGCTATATCCGACAAGTTAGGAAACAACATCTGGAATTCGACCCAGCAGTATCTTTATGTTCCTGCAGTCCTCCAGCTGTGGTGCGGAAGAAGTTTCGCCTTCGAATTCGGCTACCAGCAGGCAATCGCACTCTCCGGCACACTGAGCAGTTCAGGTAACGTCAAGGACGACACAGGTATCCTGGATTACGGAAGTCTTGTAGCAGGCATGAACATCAACATGGGTAAAGTGGCATTCCTGAGCTTCCGCTACACTCATGCGATGCAGTACAGTTATGTGATGTTCAAGGATCCGAGCAAATGCATGAGTATGCAGGTAGGACTGGGCTTCAGGTTCTTCACATCAAGAAAATCAGTATTTGTAAAATAAAAGCAATCGGACATGAAAAGAATCTGGATAATCATAGCCATAGCGCTTATAGGAGCAACCAACTGCTCCCATCCATATGAGGAGGGCATGACCGGTGCTTTCCCATTCATCGAGCTCATGAGCGGCACATCCATATCGATGGATGCCGTAGGAAGCCAGACCGGCGTGATAGAGCTCAACACGAACATGCGTATCTCAACCAAGGTTGACTACCCGAATACAGCGACATCGGGCAACGGATGGGTGGAAAACGTGACTACCGATGAGGGTGAGAGAGGAGTCGTGACCATCACGTTCAGCCTCAAGGAAAACACAAGAAGACAGGACCGCAAGGCAAACATAAACATCCTGGCCGACGGCAAGTCAAGCGGATATGTCATCAGCGTGAATCAGAAAGGATTCGTGATTCAGAGCGGTTCATCGAACGTGTATAACGGTGACCTCATCCTTGCGACACAGGATGAAGTTGACAACTGCATCTATACAGACATCAACGGACGCCTGATCATCGGCAAGGAGTACGAGAACAGCGACATCAGCAACCTCTCGGCACTCAGCTGCATCAATTCCGTCAGCACAGGACTCGTGGTCATGAACTGCGGCAATCTCAACAGCCTCGGAGAAATCCAGGACCTCAATGTTCCTTATGTGGAATTCAGAGGAAACGTGACAACAGGACTCATCGGAACATATAACGGCAAGACAAGCAGACTGTTCATCAACACGATGACCAATCCTATCCAGGCGTGTACGTTCCTTGGCGGCTATGACGGCATCAAGGAGCTTGAGATCGACAATACTGTCGTAATGAGTCTCGACCAGATAGAATCCCTATATGCGATACAGACGCTTATCCTGAAGAATGACAGCATATCCCAGCTAAGCAACGACATCCTGTCTCTCACGACCCTGAAGAATCTTGACCTGACAGACAATCCGCTGCAGAATGTGAACATTCTTGCCGAGATGAAATGGCTCAACAGCCTCGTACTCACAGGCACAAGGCTCACAACTCCTCAGATCAGATATCTTGAGGCCATGATGACTGATACCGGCATTACCAAGCTCAATCTCAACGGAGGAAATGCCAATCTTTCGCTCAGCGCCATAGAGACGCAGGTATATTCTGCAAGTTTCAGAGCAAACCTGAGCAACATGAATTCATTTGTCGAGGCAGGATATTACATCAGCCTGACTTCGACTCTGGAGCCGCCATCTGACAAGTGGAAAAGATTAGAAATAAACGGAATGGGAGCATACGACTTCACCATAAATGCTCTTGAAACAGGAAAGACATATTACATCTGGCTATATGCAATAGACAACAACGGCAGCTATTACATTTCAGATATGATTTCTTTCAACACGATACGTATCGACTTCTACAACTTCAGCATGACACCGGTAATACCTGACTTCATCAATGAAAGCACAGGCGTAAGTTTCAGCAACATGTACAGTTATGTTGTAAAGACATCTAACGGAGAGAACTGGAGCGAACCTCTCAATATGGAGAAAGCAACCAACAGCGACTCATATACTGACGTTGTCATGGAAGGTGTGAATCCGATGTGTTTCCTCATGACCACATCAGCAATGGATGACTTCGCAGCCGGTGCCAAGGACATTTCAGACTTCGAGACAGCGAGCTGGTTCATCAGAGCCGTAAATCCTGCCGGCGCTGACGAGGACATCGTTGCAGCGACTCTCCGTCATGACTTCATTGCAGATGTCAAGACTGAAATCAATTTCGAAAGACCGGTTGCCAGACTCAACGTGTCCGTTGACCTCAATGGCAGCATCGGACGCCTTGACGACATACGAAATGTGCAGGTATCATTGGAGAACTTCTATGAAGAATATGTATTTGCCGACAACGGCACTTCCGAATACATCTGTTCAAGTCCATACACTTACACATTCGGAACAGCGATCGAAGGAGTCAACCATACCCGTGTCGTAAATGTGACAGAAGGCAGACATGTGATGCCACAGATCAAGGATGTGGCGCTCAATGCAACAGTATCGCTCACACTTGCCGACGGCACCGTCATGACAAGCACATCAGTGATCGACAGCGACACTACCGTATCAGCCAACAATGTATGCACCCTCACACTCAATGTCACTCTCAACAGAACGGCAGGAACGTTCACCATCGATGACGTGATATTTTTTGATGACACAATCGAATTCTAAAGACCATGACAATGAAGATCAAACATATATTGACAGCAATGCTTGCCCTCGCAGCCGTTTCTTGCGAGCAGGCAAAGTTTGGAATCGATGAGCCTGTTTCGGACAACATGCTCAAGGTAAGATTCGCGACACCTGAGCTGGAAGTGAAGTCCGGAAGCGAGGATGTAAGCTTCTATGCATATCTCCCGAGCGAGCTGAAGGCCGGAGTCATCGCCCCGATTGCCGCAACAATGCAGAAGGAGGACGGATACCTATATTATAATATACCGGAAGGGACTACGGATGTGATATTCTCGAATATATCCGGAACGGAAAACGAGCTGGTGATGTTCACAAATGACAGCGATGGAGGCATAAAGATAAGCCTCAAGAATCTGGAATCGCACGCCCACCTCTATAATGATGAGATCCTGATCGGACAGCTTTCAGACTTCACTACAGGAACATCTGAGGCTTATAATATTGACATCCAGAGACTTTCATCAACCGTAACTACAAATCTTCTGATTACAGATGCTGACGGCAATGTCTTACCAAATGACAATATAGCAAGCGCAACAATATGGTATTATGGATTTGCACAGTCACTGACTATCACAGATGACTTGTATTCAATAACCGGTGATGAGCCGGAAGGTTATACATATTCAGGGTGGGGTCTTGGTAAAACTGAAAACACTTCAATGACCAACACTCATTCATTCATACCAAGTTCCCTTGAACCGAGAATCGAAGTGAATGTCTGGGACTTGGCTGAGAACCACAGGCAATATAGCACGGTGCTGTCAGGCATCACTTTCGAGCCGAATCATCACTACACTGTGAATCTCCGACTGAAGCAACTCAATGTCGAAGGTACCTTTGTTCTTGAAGAACCGAGCGTAAGCACCGTAAGCAGGAATCCGAACTATTCGAAGCAGGATTTCTTTACTCTCTCAGAGGGAAGGACCGTCGGCGGATATGCAGATGATGTACTTACCATCGATGTAAGCACCGCACTGCCATACGATTGGTATATCGTCGTAACAGAAGGTTCGGAATTCTTCGACATTCAGGTAATCGACGGTCAGATTGTCATCACAGCGCTCGCGACAAACGAAAACGACATCCGCAGCGCCGTGATCGAGATCAGGACAGACGAGGGTTACAGCAAGACCATCACCGTGAACCAGAAGAGCTCGCTCAAGCATAGGATCGTGATGACTTCAGAGCATACGTCAAGTTCTTCAAGCTTCTATATCAGCGGAGTAAACATGACTGTGCAGGATCCAAACGACACAGAGCCAAGGACGATAAGTGATGGCGAAAATGTATATGTTTCCATCAACGGGCTATCGCAGGGCAGTCAGACAATTATCGAAGGAGACATCATAACATACCTCGGTCATGGCGGCGGAAGTTATACAGATGACTACGGATATAAATACGAGTACTATGACAGTACCCGAAAGTGCTATTATTTTTCTAACTCATCAAACCGCAGTTTCTCATATTCATTCTCTAACTGTCTGTACCTTGAAAACCTCGAGATTCATGGACAGAAAGCTGCATTGGACCTGTCAGGACTTAAGTCACTGAAAAGATTCTACATGCAGAACTCGACCTGCACATGTCCTACATTTGCTGAAGGACAGGGCCTGGAACATTTCACGGCATATAACTGCGACGCACTTGGAACATTAGATTTAAGAAACGTATCGTCAACCATCAAGCACATCAGCTGCGCATTATCTGACAATATCGGAACAATCAATTTCACGAACTTCAGTGCTTTGGAATCCGTTAATGTCAACAGTTGTACAGGAGCGAACATGATAAATTTCACCGGATGTTCATCACTTGAATACGTTGACATCTATGACAACTCAGCTTCTGCATTAAAAATCAACAACTGCAGTGCCTTAAAGGAACTTTCATTAAGGTCAATGTATCTCTCCACAATCACTCATGAAGGAGCTGATGCACTGGAGACAATTTCGACAAGTTCATCATCAGTAACAACTTTCGATTTCAGCAACAAATGGTCTCTTGCAACGGTAGGTGGCTTGAGTTGTACAACTCTGAATCTAAACAACTGTCCTAATCTGACAACACTTGGTGAGATAAATGATGCACTGTCATTCGATATCAGCAACTGTACATCACTCGAGGCAGCAGACATCAACTTATCGACAGGTAGTTCAGAACAGGTCGGCTGGTTCAGCAACTGCCCTGCTCTTAAAATATTGAAAATATCGAATATGCGGACAATGCTCGACTTCAGTTATGCAACCAGCCTTGAAGAACTGGCAATCGACCAAATGAGAGGAAGCACGATAACAAGCATTGATCTTAGTGCTCTCTATCAATTGAAAAAAGCATATATTGACGGATATGACTGGGACACTCCAATCGGTGAAATCAAGCTTCCTGCAAGTATTGAGACGCTCGAAATGGAATATTTGAATCAATTGAGTTCAATAGACTTCAGTAACAGTTCAAACCTGAAATCGATAGATTTAAGAGAATTATACAATATCTCTACAATCAATCTTGCCAATTGTACTGCTTTGGAGAATCTTGACATGAAATACTGTTTCTATTATTATGAAGGAACACTGAATCTGTCAGGATGCTCATCACTGAAGGCGATAAGCCAGAAATATTCAAGCAACCAACAGTACAACAGATACTTGACAGGTGTAGCACTTGACGGATGTTTCTCATTGGAAGAATTCTACATGTACAATGCTGACCTGAAATCATTGGATTTCACCGATAGCCAGAAAATGAAGAAACTTGACATCAGAAGCAATTATTCAATGACAGCAGAAGCAGTCGATGCAATGTTCGTGACTCTTCCGGACAGGTCTGATGAATGGGAAAGCGGATCATATCAGATTTCCATAAGCGGATTTGATGTAGCCGCTGCCAATGCAAAGAACTGGTATGCAATCAACTAAAACTGACAAGGATATGAAACAGATAAGATATATAATTGCAATTGCATTGCTCGGACTGTCGGTTTCGGCTTGCCAGGACGAGAACAAGATCATGCCGGAGCCGGTTCAGAAGAACTACTTCGACATCAAGATGAAACCGGAGGCAGACATGACTAAGGCTCTCGCCGATGTCACAACAGGAGACATCTATGCATATACTTACGGTTCGGAAGCAGCAGATACAGAGCCGGCCATCAGACAGACATCCATCACTGACGGCTACTACTTCTACTCTATTCCGGAAGGTACGTCAGACATCATCTTCAGCAACAAGGAAACAGATGAGGAATTCAGTATATGCAAAGACGAGAACGGAGGACTTGTCGTATCCAGACTTAAAGATGATTCAACATATGATACCGACATCATCGCCGGTCGGGCATCGACAGCCGACATGAATGCTGACGGTGAACTTTCGGCACATCTGAACCGTCTTAATTCATTCGTAACGGTTGACCTCAACATGAAGCCTGCCAACAGCGAGGACCTTCTCGATCTTTCCGAATATATGGAATATGCCTATGTAAGGTTCCCGAACCAGGCGCAGAGCGTAACCTACAATGCAGACGGAACCATAAGCATATCGGAAAGTAACGAGCCGGCCGAACCGCAGGAACCGGTCAACCCGGATGGTCCGGACACACCGGACAACCCTGATACTCCGGACAATCCTGACACTCCGGATAACCCTGATACACCGGATAACCCTGATGTTGATGAGTCGGTTTTCGAAACATTGACAGTCGAGTCAGTACTTTGGGAGGGTGCATTCACTATAACGAATTGGGATTACTACCTTGAAGATCTGTCTTGGGGAAGATATGACTGGAGCCAGGTCGAGCCTAATACACTGCTGTCTGTTGACTATACGGTCATAGATCCTGAAGGCTACACATTCATCTCAGTCCGTTCTGCAGTGGACTGGATCATGTTGCCGTCATGCAACTCAATGCCGGGGGCTGAAGAATACGGAATACCGGTAGCCAATGATAGCGACAACTTCCAGATGACACTGACGGCTGATGACCTCGCCAGATTACAGGACTCAGACGCGGGTATGATCCTGACAGGACAGAACTTTACTGTAAACAGGATAAGCATCGCCACGGAAGAGACAAGACTCAAGGACGGCAGATACTGGATGGTATTCGAAAACAGCTATGTGGCAGAGCCGGTTCCTGCAGATGCATCATACGGCTACCCTGCTGTCACAGCCGGAACGACAGGAAATGATACCAACGCATTCACATTCACATATACCGGCGAAGGTCATACGATCACAGACTGTTACGGAAGGTATATGTATCTGACCGGAACCTATAACAGTTTCAATGTGACATACGATCTTCCGAGCGAAGGACATATTTACGAAGTGACACCGCAGGATGACGGAACAGTCATCATCAGGAACATACTGAAGGAAAAGACAGTGCAGTATAATGCGGCTTACAATTCGGTAGGAATATATGCAGACATCCAGGGTACATATCCTAAGCTTGTCAGAGTAACCGACGGCGGTGACAACGGGAATGACGACAACCAGGGCGGTGAGGATGACGACACGTCATACATAAATCCTGCTTCACTGATAATAAACGGTGATTTCGAGTCCAACGCCTTCCTCGGAACGATGCCGGATCATTGGAGCGTATGGGAAGGCATCCCTGCCATCGATACTACCGAAACTCACAGCGGCTCTCATGCCATCAGACTTGGAAACGGACAATCCGGATGGCAGGGAATCTCAGCCGAAGCCGTAAATGTAGAGCAAGGTAAGACATATTGCTTCGGTGCATGGGTAAAGACCAATACTGAAAATCAAGCGTTCTGGTTCAAGACCAACGGCGCCCAATTACAGAGTGTGACTCTGACTGCAGGAGAGTGGACATATGTCTCTACAGAATATACAGCAAACTCGACGGCAAGTCTGATCCTGCAAGTAGATGCATACATATCAGGAGATTCT
This sequence comes from Bacteroidales bacterium, assembly GCA_017472115.1. The sequence goes on from JAFUQW010000017.1 coordinate 11,926, forward strand.
GTTGTATATATCGACGACGTGGAATTCTATCCGTTGGAAGAGACAGAGGAAAACACATCGGTCATGTGGGTGTATCTTCCTGTAAGCTACGGATATACCGAACTCTATTGCTGGGGAGAAGACGGAACGGTCCTTGCTGGAGTCTGGCCTGGAACAACTGCCCTCGGCTATGTCGAAATGGAAGGAGTGAACTACTTCGCATGGGAAATAGCTCTCATCCCGGGTTATGCCGGCACAAACGCACAGTTCATATTCAGCTACGACAACGGAGGCACAAGGGTTCAGACACAAGACAGTCAGTCATACACGCTCAATAATGCAATGATGTTCGACATAGCCTATGACGCGTGGGGTGAGCCGGTTGCCACTCTCGTCGCCTCCTCCGGCATAACTGAATTCTCGGCAAGAAGAAGCCGGTCGAATTCAACAGTGACAGACGGCCAGACCACCTACAACATATGCACAGGAATGGCCACCCTTCCTACAGCTGCAGGTAAGAATTCTGTCATCGAGCTGGTGATCGGCAACAAATCCGGAAACGAGTCCGTCCATACCAAGGAACTCACATATCCGTTCGACCCTAACAAGCATTACAGGCTTACACTCTCGATGCGCAGGAACGAGACCGGATTCGGATTCGAGATCGAAGATATCATAGAAGAATCGTTTGACATAGATCTGAACTAAAAGATATGAAGAAGCTAATCTATATATTGACAGCAGCCGTGGCAATGCTTGCGGCTTGCGAAAAGCAGCCTGCTCAGATGGCAGCAGACGAGACCGCCACAATTGCGTTCAGTCCTGATTTCGAGCTGGAAGCGGAAGTCAAAAGTGCCGCTATCGGTGAAACAGACATATGGTGCTTCCTGTATGACAACAATACCGGTGCGCTTACATCGGAAAGTCCGTACAAGCAGAAGGAAATAAACAACGGAATTTATTATTTCAATGTACCTAAGATTGACAACGGATATATAACATTCGCCATAATGCCGGAAGATGCGACATACATTGTAAGTTCCGGCTGGAACAATTGTAACATAAGTTTCAATGACAACTTCGTTACTACCACCGAAACCGAACTTTATTCTACCGGAAGCAACTACGACGACAGCTACGGAACTTGGGTCAACACCAATGACGAAGGAACCGACAGTTTCGACCTGACCCTGTACCAGAGACATCGCGAATGTAAGCTCATGTTCTATTTTCAGGACATGCCGGCAGACGTGACTCCGGAGAGTCTCATAAAGAAAATCCATGTGACAGTCGGAAGCATCAAGCTGGATGAAGTCCTTACCTTGGACAGCATGGACAAGGAGAACATAGACGGGACCGACTACTGGTGCAAACAGACATATCTCCACTTCGGATATGACTACAGGAACATCTGGTATGACTACAGCTATATTGACCTGATCATTGAAACCGTTGACAACAGGATCTTCACTGCATACGATCTCTCGTTCAACTATGAAAGAAATGAACAGGTAAAGATCAAGATAGACTACGACTATTTCAAAGAACAATAAATATAAACCTTTAAATCATAGTATTATGAAAGCAAGAATCATCATTTCTGCTCTCGCAGCAGCAGCGTTGCTTTTCTCAGCAGAAGCAAACGCACAGGTAGCAACAAAGAAGGAGTACAAGGCACTCCAGAAGCAGGAGAAGGTGCTTAACAAGGAGATTCAGGAAAAGGCTCTCAAAGAGGCAAGAAAAGAGGCTAAGAGACTCGAGAAGGAAGGTTATAAGGTTCCTGTAGGAAAGCTTCCTCTTGCAAAGCAGATCGAGGACTCATGGCAGGCACAGGTTACTACTGACGCAGAAGGAGTACCTTACTATTTCATGGCAACAGCTCAGTCTGTAGGTTCTAACTTCACTGCAGCTTCAATGTCTGCAACAAATACTGCAAAGCTTGACATTGCAGGACAGATCCAGACTCAGATCGCTTCGGTAGTGGAGCAGAAGATCGCCAATAACGAGATCAGCGCTGACAATGCAGCAGCTGTCAACTCATTTGTAAGTGCAAGCAAGAGCGTGATCAACAACACTCTCGGCCGCGTGATCAAATTCGTCGAGATCTACAGGACTCTCGAGAACGGTAACATCCAGGCTCAGGTGACTCTCGGCTACAACACTGAGATCGCTACCAAGGAGGCTGTCAAGGCTATGCAGAAAACTCTTGATGCAGATGCTGAAGACCTCATGAAGGAACTTGACGCACTCCTCGGCGAGTAATGACTATGAAAATCAAAAAGATATTGCTTCTGACCGTCTGCCTGCTCGGTCTTTCCTACTCTTACGCACAGGATGTCGTAAGAGTAAGAAAAGCGGTGGGCAGATGGGAGGTAAGCGATGACATTACACCTAAACAAGCAGAAGAGAGGGCACTGAACGAAGCGAAGAAAGAGGCTCTGAGAATGGCCGGTGTCATGGAGAACGTATGGTCCGTGTTCGGCCAGGTGACTTCAGACAGCGGAAATGAGTTTGCCGAAGCATATTCATCCGTAAGCATGCTGGCCATCAGCGGAATGGTCAATGTAACAAACAAGGATGTTGAGACTGTATATGATCCGGGTCTGAAAAGAAGCGTCAAGGTAGTGACGATCGACGCGAATGTCACAAAAGACGAGACTCAGGAGGACAAGACATATCAGTTGAATGTGAAAGGAATCGAGCCGATATACAGAAATGGAGACATTCTGGATTTTTCAATCAATCTCCATGGTTCGGATTCATATCTGAAGTTTTTCTGGTTTGGAGAAGAAGGAGCAGACCTCATCTATCCGAGCGAACATGAAGGTAACCGGAATCAGGTATTCAAGGCCGGTCAGACCTATGACTACCCGCTCAAGGAGAACATCGTGCTGACTATGGAGAAATCCGATCCCGGCAAGGATGTAGAGAAGGTCAATGTCATCATCGTTGCAACTAAAAAGGATTACCCTTATACAGGAAATTACGACTTTCAGTCAATCCTTACTTGGATTTACAGCCTTCCGGCAGATCAGAGAACATTATATTACACACTTACATTAATAAAGTAAGCAATGCGTTATCTCAGCCTAATACTTATTCTTACGTTGTTTGCAGGAAACATGTCGGCAGACAACAAGAACAATTTCAAGTGGATCAAGGAGATCCGCTATGAACAGATCAGACCATACAGTGATGGCCTGAGCGCATTCAAACAGAATGACAAATGGGGTTATCTCGATGTCAACGGCAAGGTCGTAGTGACTCCAGCCTATGATGACTGCAAGGACTTCTCGAACGGAGTGGCAGCAGTCAATGTCGAAGGCAGATGGGGATTCATCGATGCCACCGGCAGAGTCATAATCCGTCCTTCATTTGAAGATTGCAGAGATTTCGAGAACAATCACGCAATCGTAAAGCAGAACGGCAAGTGGGGTGTCATCGACAAGAACGGCAAAAGTGTAGCCGGCTTCATCTTCGATAACATCAGCGATTTCAGCAACGGATTTGCCTATGCAAACAACGGAACTATTCCTTACTTCATCAAGCAGAACGGTCAGGCACAGAAGCTCTCAAGAGAATACACTTATGGAAAATTCTCAGAGGGACTTGCACCTGTCAAGGAAAAGAAAAGCGGGAAATGGGGATATATCAACAGCAAGGGAGTCATCGCCATCGAGCCTCTCTACGACACGGTTACAAACTTCAGTAACGGAGTCGCACTCGTGAAGCGTAAAGGAGAATTCCAGTACATCACTGACAAGGGAGGCAAGAAAAACATTGAAGTCCCTTCATGGCAGGAGCTGAAATTCGTAAATGGCTTTGCCAAGATAAAGAAGGCAAGCGGTGTCACTTTCATCGATTCGGACTTCAATATGCTTCCTCTTCTCGCAAAAGAAGCGACCGACTTCAACGAGCAGGGAATCGCCGTTCTCCTCATGTTTGACAAGAGCGTCAACTATATCGACAAGAACGGAAAGGTCATAATCAAAGGAGACTATGACAGAGTCGGAAACTTCAACAACAACCTCGCATGGGTAAGCAAGAACGGGAAGTTCGGCTACATCGACCTCAAGGGTCAGATCGTCATTGACACGATCTTCACTTCAGCTACAGACTTCAATGAAGGAGTGGCATTCGTTTCAAACAACGGACGCCTCGGAAGCATCAAATATCAGCGTGCTGCCACAATGCCTGAAATGAAGATCACAGGAGTGACCCTCAACGACAGCAACGACAACAACAGAGTCGAGGCCGAAGAAAAGTTCATGATGGCAGTGACTATCAGCAACCCGAGCAACGAAGACCTCGAAGAGGTAAATGTGCAGTTCGCAAGCATGCTTGAGCAGGAAAGCTGGTTCAATTTTGAGGATCATGGAATCAATATCCCGAGACTCAGAGCTCACACTGACACCACCATCAACTTCAGAGGTACATCGAATGTGTCACTGATGACAGATGAGATCAGCGTCAAGTTCAGAGGTTCTGCAAGCAACATGTTCACCTCTGCCGAGCACGACTGGTCATTCGATGCCCTCGGTATCAATGCATGTAAGCCGATAATTACAAGATATTGGGTCTATAAGGACAACCACACCACAATCAGACAGGGTGACAGGGTGAACATCAGACTCACTATCAAGAACGACGGTACCGACCTTGCAAAGGATGTGAAGGTCGATCTTCAGTGGCCGGAGGGTGTATATGCTCCTAAGCAGAATCTGAGCATAGCAAGCATGAAGCCTGGAGAAGAGAAACAGATCAATGCGACTTTCACAGTTGACAGCGTGGCCACCAACGATCTTACGATCGTAGCACAGATTTCAGACTTCACCCAGCTTCACAACAAAGTGGAATATCTCTCGTTCTCTGCAAACAGGATGAACGCGGAAGTAAGTCTTGAAGGCGGCGCAGCACCTATGAGATTCCAGTATGGCAATGACAACATGGCATTTGCAGGAAACTACAACATGGGAGCAGCACCTCAGTTCGTGGCATCAACTCACAACGCAGCTCAGGAAATCGCTGCAGAAGAGAAGTTCGTTTCAGAACTTATGGAAGGAATTCAGAAAGTAGCTGCAACAGATCCTAACAAATTTGCTCTCGTGATCGGAAACGAGGACTATAACTCGAAGAAGATCACCACTACTTATGAAGCCAATGTCGATTATGCAAGAAGTGACGCCGAGGCATTTGCAGAATATGCAAAGAACTACATGGGTGTACCGGAAAGCAATGTAATGCTTCTCAAGGACGCTACAACGACTCAGATGAGACAATATCTTGACAGAATCACCAGAATCTGCAAGGGTAATCCTAACAAGTACGAACTTGTGGTATTCTATGCCGGACATGGCCAGCACGATGCAGCAAGCAAGGAAACCTATCTTATTCCTGTCGATGTGAGCCTCACTTCACCGACATACGGCATCAAGCTTGACGATGTATATGCCCAGCTCGGTTCTTGCGGTGCAAAGAGGACAATGGTGTTCATGGACGCATGCTACAGCGGTCAGGGCCGTGGTATCGTTCTTAACGTAAAGGAAGCTCCGGTAAACGGCAACGTCGTTGTATTCACTGCTACTTCTTCTTCACAGAGATCTATGCCTTACAAGGACAAGAAGCACGGTATGTTCACTTATTATCTCCTCAAGACAATAAAGGATAACGCCGGACGTCTTACAGTCAAGGATCTCTATGAGCAGACAAGAAGTGACGTTCACCTCCAGTCAATCCTCGTAAATGATTCGGAACAGTCACCTGAGCTCATCAGCGGAGAAGGAATCGAAGCAGGATGGGAAAACTGGATTCTCGACTGATACTGAATACGTAATAACCTTATGCAAGGATGGCGGATTCGCCATCCTTTCTTTGTTTTGTGACGAAAAGCGGTTATTAGGGACGAAATCACGGATTATAAAAAAAAGTTTTTCTTTTTTTTATAGTCAGAGTCAGGCTTTCTTGTGAGATTTACCGTATGTAATTTTTAAATTTTACGGTTATGAAAAATTTATCAGATCAGAAAGAGGATGTCGTACAGCGTTATGTCGATATCATGACAAATGCGGGATTCAAGGCCCTTTTCGGGGACATGAACAACAAGGAAGCGGTGATGTCAATAATCAATGCCTTTCTACCGGAGCACAGGAAGGTAATTGACATCGAATACCTTCCTACAGACCATCAGGGACCGATGGTGGATGTCAGCAAGGAGTTCCAATACGACTTCATGTGTCGGGACGGATCCGGAACCGTATTCATTGTTGAAATGCAGAAATATGACGAGGAACATTGGTTCAAGCGATGTGTCAGTTATGCGTCAAGGGCTTACGACAGGCAGAACCGGAAGGGTGAGGGATATGATGTTCCTCCAGTATATCTGATCGGACTGATGGGGATCGACATTCATCATGAGAATCCGGAACTCTGGGAGGGAAGATATGTCTCGGAATACACTTTCAGAGAAAAAATCAGCAATGAATTGTTAGATGAGACAATTGTCATTATCTTTGCAGAGTTGTCAAGATTTCATAAAGCAAAGAAGAATGATTGCATTACAGAGCAGGATAAAATGCTCTATGTGCTGAAGAATATGGGGAATCTCATGAATCAGCCGTCATGGCTCAGGAATGAGATTTATACCAGAATCTTCGATGCTTGTGAAATCGGTGGCTTCGACGAATACAAACGAATTAATTACGATAAGGACATGAACGACGAAAGACGACAAAAGGGCATTTATGCCGCTTTCAAGAAGAAAGGGTTTGAATGTGGATTGAAGGAAGGTCGGGAGATTGGTGTCAAGGCGGGAAGAGAAGAAGGGAGAGTTGAGGGGGTGATGACGGTTGCGCGGGAAATGAAGAGGATGGGGATGGAATTGGAGACCATCGCCAAGGCGACGGGGCTGGACCTCAAGGTGATCGAGGGGCTTTAGCCTTTGGTTCGGCCGGAGGACTATATGAGTGTAAAAAGAGACTGACCTTTGGGGCCAGTCTCTTTTACAGTTTGTATGTCATGGATTATTCCTGGACGCAGCGGACAGGAAATGCGATATAACGATAGCATGAATTCATATACGGTAAAGTGCCATGCCATAAATTCAAATGACACGATGATACACCTTTAATTGTTGAACTCCAATAACAGCCACCAAATCCTCTGTTCACACAATCTAACTCACCACGTGGGTATATTATTTCTCTCTCCCCGGAATAAGGAAGGAATAGAGAAGGAGCGCCATCTATAGGACGGTAATTTCCGTATAAGATACAACCTCCCTGCTGATGCTGATCGATAATTAACTGCTGATCATGAACGTACTTACGACTTACTTGATGGAGCTCCGTTTCAGTCGGAACTCTCCATCCTTCAGGACAAGGGTCATATTGTGTTTTGACAGGAACAGCCTCACTGCCGCTGTTCCACAAATAATCATCCTGAGGAGCCAACCAATCATAAGGGCTGTCTTCTACAACATAAAAAACATTGGAATTCTCTGCTGATTCACCTGTTTTTCTTGAAACCGGTCCGTCAGACAAGACTGTTTCAATCGCATCGCCAAATTCACCTTCATATCCCTGACCATATTTCCTTCCCCACTGATAAAGTTTGCCGTATTTGTAATTTGTAGCATGATAACCGCAATTGACAGGCGCCCAAACGGTTTCCATGATAGCTATTCCCTTGCCGTGGTTGATGCCATATTCGTCGATATAGTCTGTCGTAGGAACCGCAGTGGTGACAAGGACTTCGAGATTTGCAGTGGCCTTGACACCTCCTGCCTCTGCCGTGATTGTGGCGGTACCGCCTCCGATTGCCGTCATGACTCCTGTAGATGGGTCGATCGTAGCAACGGATGCATCACTTGATGTCCATGTGAGGTATTCTGCGGGAACATCCACAGGGGTCAATGCTGCAGTAAATGTGAACTGTCCGCCCGGAGCAAACACGAGGTGTGAACCGGCTTCATTGATTTTCACTGTTGACACCGGGATTTCATCATCCTGATCAGGATCAGAAGGAACTTCACCAAGCTTGAACGGAGGCATTACAAGAATCGATGAACGAAGTACGGTGTTGGTGCGGTCTGTCTTGACTGTAGTCACCTTTTCCTCGGTATCAGTCACCGTGAGAGTGAAACCTGCGCTGAAGAGAACAGGTGGAAGGGCGATTATGAACGATGTGGCGACTCCTTCCTGAAGCACAACGCCTTCGCCGCAATCGAGGGTTACCGTTGCTCCCGCAGTCTCGGCCATATTGACTGCAGGGGCAGTGCCGTCAACATAGGTATGTACGGTTGCCGCGCCCGAAAGCTTCTCTCCGTTATTGCCCTGGATCATAATGGACTTGACGGTCACATCACCCATGAGCTGGAGTTTGATGGCTCCGCTTACATTCATGAATCTCAGAGTGTGGTCGGCTACTGATGTGGTTGCAGCCGCCATCGGGAATGCTCCCGAACCGAAACTGTCCGGTGCGTATGTCTGGACAGCAGGAAGAGATACTCCGAGTTCATATTTTCCCGGCTCACGATTTACGCAGGTAATTGTTTCCGAGTAAGGATAATAGGCCACATTAGATGGGATTTCAATTCCTGAGACGAAGTCGCTGTTGTTCTTGTTGCTGTTGTCGCTCGCGAGTGTGAATGAAGCGGTGCCTGTCTCTGCACTTGATTCTGTCACATGGTATTCGTCTGCAATGCTGAAGCCCTGGAAGATAGCTATTTCATCTTCCTTGGTCCACACTACTCTGTTGTTTCCGTCGAGCGATGTCTTGGTGTCTCCGAAGCTTTCTGTTACGGCATCGAACACCGGAGCATCTTTCAGAGTTTCCAATTCGGCATTCTTCTCTGCACAAGCCACAATCATCGCGGCTGCAAATGCCATTGTAATGAGTCTTGTATTCATATTTCTTTTATTTAATTATTCCCAGTTTCCTTCATTCTCCCCTACTCCTTCATTTCCTTCGTCTGCGATCACCTTTACCTTGCAGTATGCAGTCTTGTTTCCATCTTCGGTTGTCACGACAATCGTTGCCGTACCAACTTTAAGGGCGGTGACAACTCCTGCATCAACACTTGCCACAGAACTGTCTGTCGAACTCCATGTCACATTCCTGTTATCGGCATTTGTCGGAGTGATTACTGCCTTGAGGGTAATGGAATCGCCGATCTTCAGTATAGCAGATGATTTGTCTATCATCACCCCTGTCACATTTCCTGTTGCTTCCGTCACGGTAATTTCGCATGATGCTGATGAGCCTCCATCTGCAGTTGTAACTGTGATAGTGACAACTCCTGCTTTTATGGCCTTGACTTTACCGTCTGTAACAGTCGCAACTGTTGCGTCACTGCTGGTCCAGATCAATTCTGTTCCGGCAACACTGACTGTCGCACCGAGAATCATTTCATCACCTACAATCATTTCTGCCACTGACTGATTCAGGGTGACTATCGGCTGTACCTTTACTGTCACTACACAATCAGCTGTCATATTGCCATCAGTAGTGGTGACGGTAATTGTGGCCGTACCCGGTGTATGAGCAGTCACCTTGCCGTTCACGACTGAGGCTACGCTTGCATCGCTTGAGGTCCATGTTACTGACTTGTCGGTCGCATTGTCTGGGTTGACTGTGGCAGTGAGGGTCAGTTCATGACCTTCGATAAGTTCTGCAGATGTCTTATCAAGGCTTACCGATGATACGGCTACATATTTCGCCTTCACTGTAACAGCGCATGAAGCGGTCTTGCCGCCGTCGGTCGTTGTCACAGTTATGGTTGCTGTGCCGGCTTTCAGAGCTGTCACCTTGCCGTTCACGACTGATGCCACGCTTGCATCGCTTGATGTCCATGATACAGACTTATCAGTAGCATTGTCAGGATTGACTGTCGCTGTCAATGTGAGTTCGTCACCTTCGGTCAATTCTGCAGTGGTCTTATCGAGGGAAACGGAGCTTACGCCGACCAACTTGGCCTTCACTGTGACCTCACATTTTGCAGTCTTGCCTCCGTCGGTCGTAGTCACAGTGATGGTTGCGGTGCCGGCTTTCAGAGCTGTCACCTTGCCGTTTACAACTGATGCTACACTTGCATCGCTGCTGCTCCACGTAACGGATTTATCAGTAGCATTGTCCGGATTGACTGTCGCCGTAAGGGTGAGTTCATCTCCCTCTGTCAGTTCGGCTGTGGTCTTGTCGAGAGAAACGGATGTCACACCGACCAACTTAGTCTTCACTGTGACCTCGCATGAAGCGGTCTTGCCACCGTCGGTCGTAGTCACTGTGATGGTTGCGGTGCCGGCTTTGAGGGCCGTCACCTTGCCGTTTACGACTGAGGCTACGCTTGCATCGCTTGATGTCCATGATACAGACTTATCAGTAGCATTGTCAGGATTGACTGTAGCCACAAGGGTCAGTTCGCCGCCTTCAACCATTTCAAGAGAGGTCTTGTCCAAAGAAACGGATGTTACAGGAATAATCTTTGCCTTCACGGTAACATCACATTTTGCGGTCTTGCCGCCGTCGGTCGTTGTCACTGTGATAGTCGCAGTACCGGCCTTCAGAGCCGTTACCTTGCCGTTAGCTACCGATGCCACGCTTGAATCGCTGCTGCTCCACGTTACTGACTTGTCAGTCGCATTGTCAGGATTGACCGTCGCTGTCAAGGTCAGTTCGTCACCTTCTGTCAATTCGGCTGTGGTCTTGTCGAGAGATACGGATGTCACGCCGACCAACTTAGCCTTCACTGTGACCTCGCATGAAGCGGTCTTGCCGCCATCAGTAGTGGTCACGGTGATGGTCGCAGTGCCGGCCTTCAGAGCCGTTACCTTGCCGTTAGCTACCGATGCTACACTTGCATCGCTTGATGTCCATGATACAGACTTATCAGTAGCATTGTCAGGATTGACTGTAGCCACAAGGGTCAGTTCGCCGCCTTCTACCATTTCAAGAGAGGTCTTGTCCAGAGAAACGGAGGTCACAGGAATAATCTTGTCCTTAACGGTTATCTCACACCCTGCAGTCTTGCCACCATCTTCGGTTGCCACATTAATGATTACTGTACCGGCCTTGACAGCAGTCACCTTACCATCTGTGACAGTCGCAACAGCAGTATTACTGCTGCTCCATATCACATTCTTGTTTGTGGCATCATCCGGAGTCACTGTTGCAGTCAGAGTCAATTCATCTCCCACTTCCATCTCAGCAACAGTCTTGTCAAGAGTTACACCTGTAACAGCAATGACATCAGTGAGCACAGTCACTTCACATGATGCAGTCTTGCCGCCGTCCTCTGTAGTAACTGTCACCGTAGTCTTACCGACAGCCAATCCCGTAATCTTTCCCGCCGTAACTGTAGCGACCTTTGTGTCGGAACTGTTCCAGACCACAGCCTTATTATCTGCATTTGCGGGAGAGACTGTGGCTACAAGTGTAACCGATTCGCCGATCTTAAGATCGACAACATCCCTGTCAAGATTTACCTTCTCAACAGAAACAACCTTTCGCACGACTTCCACATCACAAGTTTCAGTAATGCTTCCGTCATCACTCTTGGCCTTGACAGTTGTCTTGCCGACTCCGACAGCAGACACAAGACCTGTTTCATCGACTTTGGCTATCGCACTGTTACCCGTCTGCCAATTGACCTTCTTGTTCGTGGCATCATCAGGAGACACAGTAGCAGACAGTTGGAACGTCTCTCCCTCTTCAAGCCTGATCGAAGTAGTGTTCAATGTGATGTCGGTCACCAAAACTTCCCACGGCAGTTTCTTACACGAATCAACTGCCATTGCCACAACAGCCGGCAACAGCACCATTAAAAGCCTTCTTAGGTTTTTCATGTA
>JAFUQW010000138.1 GCA_017472115.1 Bacteroidales bacterium
TCCGGGGTGCGGAACAGGCTCGGAGACAGATTCTCTGAAGGATCATATTTCCTCGAATGGTCTGAATCCGGTCTGCATAATGCTGACACACGGTCATTTCGACCATGTGCTGGGCGTGGCGGCTCTTTCCAGGGCATACGACGGGATTCCGGTGTATATGCATCCTTCAGACAAGGTGACGCTTGAGAACAACACCTACTTCACGAAAGTGTTCGGTGTGGCGACTCCTGAGCCATTCCTGACGGTTGACATCACGGAAGGATCTGTAATCCGGGTCGGAGACATGGCTTTTGAGGTCATCGAGACTCCGGGACATACACCCGGAGGAGTCTGTTTCCTTGAACGCAATGAGAAGGTCCTGATCAGCGGAGACACACTTTTTGCAGGAAGCATCGGCCGTACCGACCATCCGGGAGGTGATTATGATGCGCTGATGAAGGGAATTTTCGAGAAGCTGATGGTCCTTGACGGGGACATCAGGGTCATCCCGGGACACGGACCGGAGACTTCGATAGCAGACGAGAGGATGACGAATCCGTTCCTCTTTCCTTTTAATGAACCGCTTGATGAGTAAAAAGGAATATATAGAAATAATAGGGGCGAAGGCCCATAACCTGAAGGGAGCGACATTATCGATTCCCCGCGGGGAGTTCGTCGTGGTGACAGGACTCAGCGGCAGCGGAAAGTCGTCACTGGCATTCGACACGATATATGCGGAGGGTCAGAGGAGATACATGGATACGCTTTCGACATATGCAAAGCATTTCATGGGTATTCTTGAAAAGCCTGAAGTGGAATCCATCACAGGCCTGAGTCCGATCATCGCCATCGAGCAGAAGACCACGGGAAACAATCCACGTTCAACAGTCGGCACCATTACGGAAATATATGATTTCCTGCGACTGCTTTATGCACGCGCTTCTACAGCCTACTCCCCTGAGACCGGAAAGGCCATGGTAAGATACTCCGACGAACAGATCGTTTCACTGATCATGGAGAACTACCGGGACCGGAAATGCTATCTGCTGTCTCCTCTCGTGAAGGGCCGCAAGGGACATTACAAGGAACTGCTCGAACAGATGAGGAAGAGGGGCTACACGCAGATCCGCATTGACGGAGAACTCTGCGAGTTGAACGAAATCACGGCCTTAGACCGCTACAAGCCACATTTCATTGAGCTTGTGATCGATCGTCTGAAGCCTTCTGCAAAAGACGAGAAGAGGATCAAGAGTTCCGTCATGTCGGCCCTGAATTTCGGAAAGGGTTCGCTCGCCATCCTGGATCAGGAGAGCGGAGAACTGAGTCATTATTCCAAGCATCTGGTGTGTCCGGACACAGGCATATCTCTTGCCGAGCCTGCACCGCACTCATTCTCATTCAACTCGCCGCAAGGATATTGCCCCCACTGCAAGGGACTTGGAACAGTAGTGAACGTCGATGTAGCCACAATCATCCCTGACCCTGCCGTATCCATTGCCGACGGCGGAATCATACCTTTGGGAAAGATCAGGGAAACAAAGAAATTCGACATAATCCGCTCTATAGCCCGCAAATATAATTTCTCTCTGTACGACCCGATCAACGAACTACCGGACGAAATTGTTTCTCTGATCGTCTATGGATCCGATGAACTTTTCAGAGTCGGAGAGGGCACCTCTTCAGAAATGGTGTCATTCCCGGGCATCGTGAGCGACATCAATGAGAAGATCACCTGTCCTGTGTGTGGCGGAACCCGTCTCAACAAGGACACCACATATTTCAAGATCGACGGAAAGACCATTTCGGAAGTCGCCGCGATGGAAATCAGTCAGCTTCACGAATGGCTCCACTCGCTGGATTCCGTTCTGGGCAGCCGCGAAAGCCTTATCGCACGCGACATACTCAAGGAGTTGAAGGACAGGACATCCTTCCTTCTTGACGTAGGACTTGAATACCTCTCGCTCGACCGCGCAACCGCCTCATTGTCAGGAGGTGAAAGTCAGAGAATCAGACTTGCCACACAGATAGGCTCAAAGCTCGTCAATGTACTTTACATCCTTGACGAACCGTCCATCGGACTTCACCAGAGAGACAACAGAAAGCTTATAGCCTCGCTCAAGAAACTGCGTGATGAGGGCAATTCGGTGATGGTCGTGGAGCATGACGCCGAGACCATGCTGGCTGCGGACTGGCTGATAGATGTCGGTCCGGGAGCCGGAGCGGAAGGAGGTGAAATATGTTTCAACGGCCCCATATCAGAAATTGCCGGCGGGGAGTCGGCGACTCTTGACTACCTTAACGGCAGAAACTCCATAGAAGTGCCGGCAGAACGATGCACCGGTAACGGCCTGACGCTCGGTATCCGCGGAGCAAGGGGAAACAACCTCAAGAACATCGACATAGACTTCCCTCTCGGAATGCTCATAGGAGTAGCAGGAGTCAGTGGCAGCGGCAAGTCGTCTTTAGTGAACGAGACCCTCATGCCGATACTCAAGAACAAGTTCTATAATGCCAAGATGCAGCCTCTCCCCTACGATTCCATTGTGGGCGTCTCCAACATAGACAAGCTGATAGAAATCGACCAGAGCCCGATAGGCCGCACTCCGCGAAGCAATCCTGCCACCTTCACAGGTGTGTTCAACGACATCCGCAACCTCTTCGAAGCCACTCCCGATGCCAAGGTACGTGGTTTTAAGGCGGGCCGGTTCTCATTCAATGTCCCTGGAGGACGATGCGAGGAATGCAAGGGAGCCGGAATCAAGGTGATAGAGATGAACTTCCTCCCTTCGGTCAATGTGGTCTGCAACGAATGCCGCGGACGAAGATACAAGAATGACACTCTGGCTGTAAAATACAAGGGGAAGAACATCAACGATGTATTGGAAATGCCTATCAGCGAGGCGTATGCATTCTTCGAGAACATACCTTCCATAGCCCAGAAGCTCAAGGCATTGGTGGATGTGGGACTCGGCTATGTGCGCCTCGGACAGTCTGCTGTAACCCTTTCCGGAGGTGAAAGCCAGAGAATGAAGCTTGCGGCGGAACTGGCTAAGAAGGGCACCGGCAACACATTGTATATCCTGGACGAACCGACAACAGGACTCCATTTCGAGGATATAAAGGTGCTGCTTGGTGTATTGCAGCAGCTTGTCGATCAAGGCAATACCGTCATCATCATCGAGCATAACCTTGATGTGCTCAAGTCTGTCGATTACATTTTTGACATGGGACCGGAAGGCGGACGGAAAGGTGGAACGATAGTTGCGGAAGGCACTCCAGAGCAGCTGGCTGCAGACCCTGCTTCCGTCACAGGACCATTTTTAGCAGAAATATTAGAAACTGTCTGAAATTTTATAATGTGTTTTCGATTCTGCTCTCGCAAGTTTCGTCGGTTTTTCTGTATTCAGATGAGGATAGCGGTTCTGACGAGGAAAAGAGGAAAAATATGCCGAAAAGACACATAACAGGCAAATAGATTTATTCAGTTTCAACAATTAATGATTTTTCGGAGAAAAATTTAAACAGTTTCTTATGGAAAAAATAAGAATCTATTGCGAGAACACCGGAGCGCATCTCGAAGTGGAGATGGGTAAGACATTGAACTCCCTCGCCGCTGAAGCCTTTACCGTTTCAGACGGTGCTCCTGTACTGTCAGCCTTGGTTGACAACAAGCTCAAGGCATTGGACTACAAGATAATAAATCCGCACAATGTCCGTTTCCTCGACTACAATCATCCCGACGGACGCAGAACCTATATCCGCTCGCTCTGCTTCGTCCTGCAGAAGGTGGTGCGCGAAATCTTCCCTGACAAGGTGCTCGCCATAGATTATTCCCTTCCGAGCGGTCTCTACTGCGAGATCCGCGAAACCGTTCCCTTGGAGGACGGAAGGCCGAAGATATATTTTCTGACCGACGAGGAGATCATGCGTGTGGAGGCGAGGATGAAGGAGATTGTCGCTGCAGACCTGCCTTTCGCGAAACGGATGATCAGTGCGGGCGAGGCCGAGAGGCTCTTTGCCGAGAACCATCAGTCGGAAAAGGTGCAGCTGCTGAGGTCCCTTGGCAGATTCAACTATAATGTGTATTTCCTCGACGGAGATGCAGATACATTCTACGGCCCGCTCGCTCCTTCGACAGGATGTCTGAGGATGTTCGCTCTGATGGGATTCAATGACGGATTCTGCCTCCAGTACCCTATGTACGGAGATCCGGGCAGGGTGCTGCCGATGAAGAGGCAGTCCAAACTGGCTACTGCGCTCAAGAAGCATTCCGACTGGTGCTCGGTGATGGGAGTCAGGGGTGTGGGCAAACTGAATGAAGTGGTGAAGTCCGGCAAGGTGGTGGATCTGATCAACCTATCCGAGGCGCTTCACGAGAGGATGTATGCCGACATAGCCGACCAGATATTCGCCCGCAGAGGCAGTGTGAAGATAGTGTTCATCGCCGGTCCGTCAAGCAGCGGAAAGACATCCACCTCCAAGAGGGTCGCCCTTCAGTGCCGCATTCTCGGTATGAATCCGAAGGTGATCGAACTCGACAACTATTTCGTTGACAGGGAGTTGACTCCTCGTGACGAAAAAGGAGAATACGATTTCGAGGCACTCGGAGCGATGGATCTGGACTTCCTCGGGAAACAGCTCAACGAACTTCTTGAAGGCAAGGAAGTCGAGATTCCACGATTTGATTTCAAGGAAGGCAAGAGATATTTTGCAGGCAACTTCATGCAGCTGCATGAGAAGGACATCCTGATAATGGAAGGAATCCATGCATTGAATCCGGCAATGATTCCGGGAGTCGATCCTTCAAAGGTATTCCGCGTCTATGCTTCAGCCCTCACTTCCCTGTCGATAGATGAGAACAACAACATTTCAACTTCCGACAACAGGATGCTGCGCAGAATGATCCGTGACAACCGCACCCGAGGCGTCGTGCCTGAGGAAACAATCATGCGATGGGCCAGCGTACGCAGAGGTGAGAACCGCAACATCTTCCCGTATCAGGAGAATGCGGATGCTGTGTTCAATTCGGCTCACATTTTCGAACTTCCGGTGCTGAAATACTATGCGGAGCCGCTTCTGCGCAGGATTTCACCTTCGTCACCGGCCTTTACGGAGGCTTCCCGCATGCTTAAGTTCCTGGACTACATCGTGGCTCTGACTCCTGCAGAGATTGCAGCCATCCCGCCTACGTCCATTCTCAGGGAGTTCATCGACGGGCAGACCTTATAGACCGCGTGTCCTGTATAGTTTTGACTATCAACACTTTAAACCTTCACCCCTCCCGTTTCGAGGTACCCCTTAAAAGTCTAAATCACTGCACATCAGCGACTTATCTGACACACCATATGCAAAAACCTGAAGATCTGACTGATGGAAGCGCAAGTGTGATGATGAAGGTTGTCGGCCAGTGACATCTTGTCCTCAGCTGCCCATGTCGTGACGGAACGCACAGGAGAAACCTGCAACTTTCTCCTGACATATGAAATGATTTCGCGATAAGCGACATCACTGCCGTGATGGAAGGCTTCCTTGATATCGTATTCACTGCCGGTATTGGAGTTCACCGCAATCCGCAGTTTCTGAATACTGCCATAGTAACTTACTGCATAACCGTAATCTATCGGATTATAGCAGCTGATGATATAATCCGTCAATCGCTTCCTGTCATCTTCAGACAGTTTCGAGAACAGTCTCCTGACCTGTATGAAGTTCAGCCAGGAGCCACTGTCTGTCACTCTGTTTATCTCAGCAACGGCATTCCGGAAAGCCTTTGAAGAGTCACGTAACCTGACACGAGCAGAAAACGGATTGCTGTCCGTGGCATACGCCATAAAATTCCAACGGTATTCTTCCATACTGCGGCACAATCCTTTCTCGACCGGATTATTCAGCACATAGGCTATCGATGTTCTGATCTTCTTTGGTCCCTTCTTCCAGGCTCTGCCGAAAGAACTTTCAAAAAGACTTCCTTTCCGTCCAACATCTTCATTATATTTCTTCACGAACACTGAAGTTAAATGACTGACAAATCTGCAGACTTCCTCATCCGAATCAGCATCTATGAGATAATGCAGATGGTCGATCATGATACATAATCCCACAATCCTTATCTTATATTTCTCCGACACCTTTGCAAAGATGCTGAAAAACACCAGATAATCCTCAACATCATAAAAGATGTTGAATCCGTTCAATGTCCTCTGATAAACATGCAGTATCCCTTCCATACGCCCCTGTCTTATGTGCCCTATAACTCATTGTAAATCAACACGTCAGCGTTTTATCGCCCCTAGGATTTCATGACCCCGTCAAAAGCTGACTCATTAACAATCAAGGACATGCAGAGCACACCCACATCCTTGTCTGCATGGCAAAACTATATCAAAGAACACAAAGCGGGTATAAAAAAAAGAAAAATGTGACGAAATAATTTTTATAATCGTCACATTTCACATAAATATTCACTATCTTATTCAGCCATGAAAGGCATAGCCGAAGCGTTCGCGGGCGGCGCGTTCGAGATCTTCGCGGACAGACGGATGGGCTATGGCGATAAGGGCTCGTGCGCGCTCCACCAGGGACTTGCCCCTGAGTTCAGCCACTCCGTACTCTGTGACTATGTTCTGGATCATATGACGGGTAGTGACCACGCCGGCTCCTTCCGTAAGCACAGGATTGATCTTCGAGCGTCCCTTCTCAGTCATGGACGGGATGGCGATGAATGTCTTGCCCCCCTCGGAAAGAGATCCTCCGTACATGAAATCGTGCTGTCCGCCTACTCCGGAAATTATTCTCGTACCCACAGAATCGGCACACACCTGACCTGTCAGATCGACTTCCACAGCGGAATTGATGGCCATCACCTTAGGATTCTGCGCTATGCGGAACGGGTTGTTGGTCCATGCCACATCCTTAAGCAGCAGATCCTTACGATAATCCATATAGTCATAGAGGCGCTTGGAGCCGAGGGCTAGCGATGCGATGGAAATGCCGGGACAGACCTTCTTCTGCGAGTTGTCAATCACTCCGCTTTCCAGAAGAGGAAGCACTCCGTCCGTCATTGCTTCAGTATGGAGACCGAGATGCTTATGATCCTTCAATGCGGCAAGCACTGCATTCGGAATACCGCCCACACCTATCTGCAGGGTTGCTCCGTCAGGTATCATTGCAGCAATATGGTTGCCGATTGCAGTATCTATGGCTGTAGGTTCCGCAGTCGGAACTTCAACCAGCGGATCATCCACTTCTACAGCTGCGTCTATCTTCGACACATGGATCAGGGCATCACCATAGGAGAAAGGCATGGCCTTGTTGACCTGAACGATCACCTTTTTCGCACATTCGGTCGCGCTGACGGCAAGATCGGCAGACACTCCGAACGAGCAATATCCTTCCTCATTCGGCGGCGAGACATTAAGGAACACAGCATCGAGTGGCAGCGTACCGTCACGGAAAAGACCAGGGATCTCACCGAGAAAGGCCGGGATAGTTGTTCCGTAACCATCTGCAAGCCAACGGCGTATGTTATTGGCGACAAAAAGGCTCTTGACTATGAACGAGTCTTTGTATTCCGGTCTGCAATAAGGAGCATCGCACTTCCCTACCGCAAATGCCGCATAGACCTTTACTCCCTTGAGTTCATGGCCTCGGTCAGCAAGAGCCTGCGACAGCACTTCCGGTATGGATGTGCTGCCCTGGATATAAATGCTGTCACCTGAGTTGATGAGTTTTACGGCTTCGGCCGCTGTCATGTATTTCATAGTACAAATTTATTCATTTATCCACAGGAAATGGAGTTTTCGTGGAGACAATCAATTATGATCGGCAGCAAAGAGAGCCAGACGGTCTGCAAGCATATCAAACTGTTCCGGACGGTTGAGTTGCGAAATGCAGATGCGCACGCCGTCCTGACGACTGCCGGTCATGGAAAGCGCGATGGAACATATTCCATATCTCATCAGTTCACCCATCAGTTCAGTGCTTGACAGACCTTCATAACCGACGGTATAGAAGAATCCGTCACTGACGGGCTCGTCACCGTCCTTCTCATAAACTATATGGAAACCGTTGTCTATGAACGACTTCTTGGTAAGTGCCGCTCTACGGGCATATTCGGAAGCCTCGCCCACGAAATCGAACTCACCGTCAGCCGCAGCTCGGAACATCTCGGCCAAAGCACATTGAGCCGAGTGGCTTGTACCCGAAGAAGCACCGTAAAGCAGTCCGAGCACGTACGCATCACCGAAACGTGTCATGTTGTAACGCTCCTTGAGTGCAGGATATTCCCTTCTGTATATGGCATCGGATATGGCGATTATTGCAATACGCTGACCGGCATAGCTGAATATCTTAGAAGCCGACATCAACAGGATGTAATTGTCTGTATATCTGGCGACAGTCGGCTGGAATGGTGGCTGATATGGCTTGCCGAGAGGCTTGCGGAAGTCCATGCACATGTATGCAAGATCTTCAATGACTATTGTGTCATGCTTTGTGGCAAGTTCGCCGATTATCCTGAGTTCCTCGTCCGTGAGGTTGAACCATGCAGGATTGTTAGGGCTTGAATATACCAATGCGGCAATATTCCCCTTTGAAAGATAGGACTCAAGTTTTGCTCTCAGCTTCTCTCCGCGATATTCATAGATGTCAAAAGAATCGCTCCTGATACCCAGAATCTTCGCCTGACTGCGCTGTACAGGAAATCCGGGATCGATGAAGAGAATGGTGTCCTTGCTCAGATCAGCCTGGGCACAGAGCAGGAAAGCCGTAAAACTGCCCTGCATGGAACCTACTGTCGGGATACAGTACTCCGGATTCTGATCGACATCAAGAAAGGCCTTTATGAATCTTGAAGCCTGGGTCTTGAGTTCGGGAGTTCCCATCATATTCGGATAGATGGAAGCCACGCCTGCATCCAATGCAGCCTTCTCAGCTTCGACTCCCACCTTGGCCGGCGGCAGGCCCGGGATGCCCATTTCAAGATGAAGAAAATCCGTCTCCGTACGGCTTTCAAGGGCTCGGGCGATCGTTCCCGCCTGTCGGATTGTCGATTGTGAAATGTCTGAAATGTCCATCTGTCCCAGTACGGAAGCAAGGACTTCATGGTCGATAGGTAAGGTATTCTTCTGTATCATAATGCCTTCATCGGGGAGAATGATTCCAAATATACGAAAAATCCCCAAATCACATTACAATTCAGAAGCATTTTCTATACCGCCCGTCGTCACTTCATTCTTCTGACAAAAGAATTCCCCCTGAACGGTCAATACGCAAACGCTTCGGATGCAGGTCAGAGGCCCGCGTACCGGTCAGGATTCATTCGGTACGAATATCATTCCGAGGTCCGGTTTTGAATGTCGGGAAGTCTGCACATTTAGATTCGTATTTCCGGATTTACGGGCAAGCTGTGTGGCAAGACAAGATTTCCTCGGACTCACTCGTCGAAAATAGAGATGAGCGGGCACAAAGACTACCCACCGATCGTTGCCGAGATCACATTGCAGATGACGCTCATCACCCAAAATGACGAGCAAGTACGGACAACTATTTGCGAAAGAAGGCAAAAAAGTGTATTTTTATGTTTTGAAACTTCAAACAGACAGAATATGAAACGAATGCTTATGAAAACTTTTGTGGCTGCCGGTATGTTGATCATGGCTTGCAGCATTGCTGTGGCTCAGGAACGAATCCCCGAGTATCTCCAGGCGGAGAAGTTCACACAGGAAAAACTTAACACCATGCTGTTCTCTACCACGGTAGATCCGCATTGGTTCCAGCAGGGCAATAACTTCTGGTATCAGTACAAGACCAGCGAGGGCACTTTCTGGTGGGTGGTGAATCCGACGGCAAAGACAAAGACCCTTCTTTTCGACCGTGAAGAGATGGCTGCCCAGCTCACTGAGATCGTTCAGGATCCTTTCGAGGCTCGTCAGCTTCCGATCACCAATCTCAAGGCCGGGGAAGACGGCCGTACATTCACTTTCGAAGTCAGATCGACACGCGAAGTGAAGAACGACAAGGGCAAGAAAGAGAAGAAGGTATTCTATTTCTCATACGACTATCCGACAAAGAAACTTACTCATCTCGAAGATAAGGAAAAGGACCCTAAGCGTCTGAGCTGGGGATCCATATCTCCTGACAAGAAGACCGTGGTATATGCCAAGGATCTCAACCTCTACAAGATGAGCTATGAGGATTATCAGAAGGCACGCAAGGACGAGAAGGATTCGACAATCGTGGAGATTCAGCTTACCTTCGACGGTGTAGAGGATTTCGGTTTCGGAATGCCTTACAAGATGGTCAGCACAGACACACTGCTGAACGGGAAAAGACGCAATGTATATGGCCTCTGGTCGCCTGACTCACGTCATTTCGTGGCTATGCTTGATGATGACCGTGCAGTCAAGGATCTCTGGGTTCTTAATGCAATGTCAGAGCCGCGCCCTACTCTTGAGACATACAAATATCAGATGCCTGGTGAAAAGGAAGCTCCTGTTACCCATCTCTATCTCTTTGATATGGAGAACAATACACGCAAAGAGATCGGTACGGCTGCATACAAGGACCAGATGCTCGGCTTAGAAAGCCGTCCTTATGAGCAGAAGCAGAGAGATATGGAAGAAGTTTCACATGTATGGCTTGGCGACAATGAGCGTTTCTTCCTGACACGCAGCAGCCGCGACCTCTACCGCATCGATGTCTGCACTTATACCGTAGGTCAGGATACAATCGTTCCGATCATCAAGGAGCGTATGAACACTTATCAGGAGACACGCCCTCTGATGGCTCTCGGCAATGGCAAGGAACTCATCCAGTGGAGTGAGCGTGACGGTTGGGCTCACCTATATCTCTATGATGGTGAGGGTAATCTGAAGAACCGTCTGACAAAGGGTGCATGGCATGTGGAGCAGGTGCTGAAGGTAGATGAGAAGGCTCGCGTGGTTTATTTCACGGGAAACGGAAAGAATTCAGACGAGAATCCTTATTATGAGCATCTCTATCGTGTCAATCTTGACGGCACCGGCCTCAAGCAGATTACAAAAGGAGACTTTTTCCATCAGCCTGAAGTCGATGACGATGCAAGGTTTGTGGTTGACAACTACTCGCGTGTCAATACCGTTCCGATGGCCGTTCTTCTCGACAATAACGGAAATAAGGTGATGGACCTTCAGGAGAGCGACTTCTCGCAGCTCTTTGCCAACGGGTACAAGTTCCCTGAACTCTTCAAGGTCAAGGCCGCTGACGGAGTGACAGACCTTTACGGAGTCATGTACAAGCCGTTCAACTTCGACTCGACAAAGGTCTATCCTATAGTGGATTATGTATATCCCGGCCCTCAGGTGGAAGCGGTTTATTATCCTTTCACCCGCATGAGCCCTCGTACGGACCGTCTTGCTCAGGCCGGTTTCATCGTGATTTCAGTAGGTCAGCGCGGAGGACATCCGAGCCGCTCGAAGTGGTACCACAACTGGGGCTACGGCAACATGCGTGACTATCCTCTCGAAGACCACAAATATGCTATCGAGCAGCTTGCCAACCGCCACTCTTTCATCGACATCAACAAGGTCGGCATTCACGGACACTCAGGAGGAGGATTCATGAGCACTGCTGCCATCTGCCAGTATCCTGATTTCTTCAAGGTGGCCGTATCATGTGCCGGAAACCACGACAACAACATCTACAACCGATGGTGGAGTGAGACACACCATGGAGTGAAGGAAGAGGTTTCCGAAAAGGGCGACACGACATTCTACTACAAGATTGCGACGAATCCAGAAATTGCAAAGAACCTTAAGGGACATCTGCTTCTCATTCATGGAGATATCGACGACAATGTCCATCCGGGCAACACCACCCGCGTAGTGAACGCACTTATCCGTGCAGGCAAGCGTTTCGACATGCTCATGCTTCCTAATCAGAGACATGGATTCGGTGACATGAACGAATATTTCTACTGGAGACTTGTGGATTACTTCTCAGAGCATCTCCGCGGCGAGAGCGAGAAGTTCGTGGACATCCCTAAGCGGTGATCTTTATGAAAAGACTTGTCTATGTTCTGGTACTGATAATTGTGTCATCGTGCGCTAAAGCCGAATTCACGATAGTTCAGATAGCCGACGCACAACTGGGATTTACCGCAGCAGAAATCAGTCAGCGTACAGGTGAGGCCTATGTAAATGACCTCACCTACGAAGCAGACTGCCTGCGCAAGGCGGTTGAACATATAAATGTAATCAAGCCTGATGTGGTTGTGTTTACCGGAGACCAGGTGAACATACCCGGCGATACAGTCCAATGGAATGCATTTGCCGGAATCATCGCAGGAATAGACAAGTCAGTGCAGGTCTGCCATCTGCCGGGTAACCATGATGTTCTTTATGTTTCAGGATACGTGGATTCATCACCTTTCACATCAAGATACGGAAATGACCGTTTCATCTTATCTGAAAAGGGAATCAATCTGATAGGTCTGAATACCAATCTCATACGTGGCGGCGACTTACGTGAACAGGAACAGATGGAATGGCTTGAAGCCGTCTTAGACAAAGTGAAGGCTTCTGAGATTACCCTTGTGTTCGGGCATCATCCGTTCTTCATGACCGACATTGAAGAGGAGGACAGCTATTTTCCGCTTCCCAAAGGCAAGCGCCGCATATATTTCGACCTTTTTACAAAAGCCGGTGTAGATGCTGTATATGCAGGTCATCGTCATAACAATTCAGAAGGCACCTATAACGGAATACCTATGAAAACGACAACATCTGTAGGATTTCAGATAGGTGAAGCCAGTCCGTCCGTGAGAGTTATTTCTATCAGGAATGGAGAGTTATCTGATGAACTGATTGAGATTATTTGATTCGTCGCTGCGCGCCGACATCTGGCAGAAAATTCTTTCCGGATTTCGTCGCTGCGCGCCGACATCCCGCACCGCCTGCGGCGGGGCGGTGCTAAAACAAATCAGAATGAAAAAACAAACAAGCTTGTTTTTTCATTCTGATTTGCTTTAGCGGAAAGAACGGGATTCGAACCCGTGAGCCGCTTTAGGCGACTACACGCTTTCCAGGCGTGCCTCTTCAGCCACTCGAGCATCTTTCCTTATGCTTCGCAAATATAATATAAATTTTTCTATTTCTTTTGCTCACACTTAAGTTTCAATGACATCAGATTTATCATTACCAAAAGCAAGGATTGGTAGGAGTATTGTATATATGATGACAAAAATAACAGACATGAAAACACTTATCATTTTCAATCATCCCTATGACGGAAGTTTCTGTAACGCTATCATGAAGTCTGCCATATCCGGATTAGAGAAGGGGCAACACCCGCATCATCTGATTCACCTTGACAAAGACGGCTTCGATCCGGTAATGCGCGGTAAAGATCTTCTTGCATTCGTGCAGGCAGGTAAATTCGGTTTTGACGCTCTTGCTACTGTTGACCCGCTGGTACTTGAATACAAGAAAAAGCTTGAATGGGCAGAGCATCTCGTAATGATATTCCCGGTCTGGTGGATGAATATGCCGGCAATGACAAAAGGATTTGTCGATAAGGTGATCTTCCCGGGAATAGCGTACAACATGGAGAACGGCAGACTTGTGTCACGACTCAGCTCCCTGAAGAAGGTGACAATCATCTCGACCATGAACACTCCGGCAGAAATATATCGTGATAATTTCGGAAATGCATTAGAAGGCTCGTTGATCAAAGGCACATTCAACCAGATCGGTATTCATGATGTAAAATGGATAAGCATCAACATGGTCAAGCAAAGTGATGTGGCCACAAGGAAGAAGTGGTTAGAGGAATTTGAGAAGGAGTTTTCAATGAAATGACATCAAGAGCGGGCAGCAGAAATTTCTCTCTGCTGCTCGGAATATATTCTTATAGACTCTCTATATCATTTAGGGAGAGTCCGGTAGCCTCAGCTATAGTATCAGCAGGTAGGCCCATCTGCTTCATCTGACGTGCTACTGACACGACGCCCTTCTCAATACCCTTCTCCATACCCTTCTCCATACCTTCCTTCATTCCGATTTCGCGTGCCGCAGCAAGTTCGCCGTTACGTCGTCTTTCGTCGTACATATCCTTGTCGTATTTATTTCGTTTAGCCTCACTGAAACGAGGAATATCGCAGGCTTCAAGCAACCGCCGGAATATCTCATCCTGAAGTTCCTTCGGCTGATTCTGAAAACGCCAGCCGTTCTTGATCACATAAAGCATCTTCTCCAGGTCATCACTGCAATCCTGAAGTTCCTTGTCGAA
>JAFUQW010000139.1 GCA_017472115.1 Bacteroidales bacterium
ACCAGCACATTCTTCAATGCGCGGAAGTTGTCACAGGCAAGAGGCCAGCGTGACAGCTGGTCTCCTACAAACTTATATATCGATTTATTATTATTCATTCCTGTCTCCATTCATTGCGATACGTGCCTCGAGCTCCCATGTACGGATCCTGTCCTTATACAGATTGTTGGCATTGACCTTTTCGAACTCAAGCGATGCATCCGAATTTCCCTCCCATCTGCGGCAGCAGTAAAGTACATCATAAATCCGTCCGATACGGTATTCACGGCTTATCCTCAGACCGAGGGCATAGTCCTCACCATAGCTCGTATTCGGAAGATTGATTTTTCTCAGAAGCGGGGTCCAGAAAGCTCTCGGAGCTCCCAGTCCGTTGATTCTCAATGCATTGTTACGTCCGTTCCCTTCAGTCCATTCGCGATGGTCAATGATTCCCGGAGGAATTGGATTCATTGAGAAATCAGTCATCTGATACGTACCCACCACCATCGCGCAATTCTGCTCACGGAAGGCATTGACCACCTTGGTCAGAGTGTCCGGACCGCTGTAAACATCGTCGCTGTCCAGCTGCACTGCAAATTCTCCGCATTTATCATGATGGACCGCCATGTTCCAGCATCCGCCGATCCCGAGATCATATCTTTCCGGAACGACATGCACCAATCTGTCATCCTTGGCAGCCATCTCAGCCAGAAGTTCCGTTGTTCCGTCTGTCGAATGATTATCGACGACTATCACATTGAAAAGGAAATCGCATTTCTGGCTCAGGGCGCTTTCAACGGCATCCTTCACCGTCCTGATCCTGTTGAATACAGGAATCACCACTGTCGCCGTCACAGGGAAACAGTCATTCTGAGTGCCCGCATCCTTGAACACAGGCGGAAGCCAGGCCCCGATACGCTTCAGATGTTCCGTGCATATCTCCTCCATCTCTATCTGAACCTCACGATTGCGCGGATCCACATAGTCGAACTGCTTCTCTCCCGACTTGCGAAGATCGGTCTCGACTTCCGTATAGAGATATTCATTCATATGCACGATCTTGTTCATCCTCAGACGAAGATCGTAAAGAGCACCCCATCTCCTGTCCACAGTCATCTGCTCAACAGCCTTCCGGAACGATGAAGTCCTGAACAGCAGCACGCTTCCGAAATCGAAATCGTTTCTGAGCGCTCCCTTCTGACACTCGATCAGCGGATGCTTACGACGCACCTCGTTGCCATCAGCGTCTGCAATCAACTCATAATGATCCGCATATACCATGTCCGCACACGTATCGTCTGCCACCGCCGTCATGCGTCCGACAGCAAACATGCCCATCTCAAGCGGATAGGGCTTTGTGTAAAAAATCATGTATTCTTTTGTGAGCGACTTTGCAATTTCACGCAAAGCTTCTGTAGAATTGAACGGAACTCCCGAAATGAAATCTATCTCTGACATAAAAACATTTTAAATTCCTTCCGCCCCGACTAAAGGCCGGAATATCAGAGACAAATTTAAACAATTACTTCCATTAAACAAAAATCCCGAAATATCTTGGACTTCGGGAATAAATCATATCAATATACCTGTTTCACATATATCATGATATAACGGGTCGTCACTATCCTTCTGCAGGAGAACAGGCTCGATAAGATTGCTTACTTTCCTACGCAACCGCCATAACATCGGAGTATCGGCAAAGAAGTCATCATCCAGTTTCTCGACGATGACAGCAATATCAATGTCACTGTCAGGCGTATTGGTCCCCTTGCTATAAGAACCATAGAGATACACAGCTTCAAGTGACATCTTTTCCGACACCACTTTCTTATAAGCCTTAGCCAACTCTATAGCCTTTCCTTTATCCATTGCTGTAAAGTTCTTGTTTCTTCAAGGAGTCTTTCACAATATTCGTGCGTAAGACTTTTCATCAAGCGTTCCTTATACGAAGGATAACGTGCTTCAATATTAAGAGGCTCCAGCACATCGATAAAATCAAGCTGTTCGCCATTCATCAGTTTATCAAGCCCCGTCTTCTCAGCCAATCTTGTCAGCGTATGTATCTTCAAAGGAATCTCAGTCAGATTGGCAGTCCAAAAGGCCTTCAAAGCCTTTTCAATTGTCTGATGACACATAAAACCTACATACAGGTAACGCTTAGTCTCAAGCATCGCTTCAGCAGTTTCAATGTCATACTCCGACATATCCATCCAATATCTAACCCTATCTTCCATAGACACATCTTTCCGCAAAGATAGAAATAGAAGTCAAATTATCAAACACTTAAGCCTGTTAAAGTACTACACAAAGGATTGGATTAACTATAGCAAGGCAAGCAGGGATGGGCGGATCATGCGGAATTCGCTTTCGAAATTGGGAGTGAAGAGGCCTTTGCCGAGGTTTGCGTCGATTTCTTCTATCGGCCACCAACGTCCCTCATCGACTTCGTCCTTGTCGGGGGTAAGGTCATATGAACCGACGGCTGCAAAGATGCAGACCATTTCCTTCTCGATTTCGGATTCGAAGATATAAGTTTCTATATGTATGGGATTGAACTCCGTAAGTCCGAGCTCTTCCGAAGCTTCGCGGAATGCAGCCTCGTGGAAACTTTCACCGAATGACACATGACCACCGACAGCCGTATCCCATTTACCCGGCTGGATAAATTTACGCATCGAGCGTTTCTGGAGATATATTCTTGAAAATCTGTCTATTATATGGATATGGACTACAGGATGCAGAGGCTTGGCTCCGCTGTGGCAGTATGTCCTTGAAGAACGTCCGATAACGAGTCCGTTAGGCTCGACTATCGGAAAGCATTCATCCATAGAAGAGCCGGCTGCCGGATTTCCGGCAGTCTTTGGAGGAATGACCGGAAGTGCGGCCTCGTATGGATAAATCAGTTCTATCATTTTACAGATTCTTCGCTTCGCTCAGAATGACAAGGGTAGTTCAGAATACATAGGTGGTTCAGAAGAGTATTTCGACAGTAAAGGCAGACTGATCCCCGACCTTGCCTTCGACAAACACGTGACGGCCATCCTCTTCTTCTTTCACGACTTTATAAAGCGCCACAATGTCCCCCGGCTTGGTTTCATGGTTGAAATTGATTGTAAACCACTTGACCGGCCTTGTCGAAGCTATATCATAATCAACGGCATCCATGGCCCACTGCATGTACATGGCGTTGTTGGTGTGACCGTTCATATCCACATCCGAATAGGCCACATGATGATCCATGACATACTGAGGCTCGGCATCCTTAGGCATCACCACCTTGTCGGCGGGGGTTTCGATCACATTGTCAAGGCATACGGTCCCTTCTTCCATCAGCTTCGGATCACGCACCAGACGACGGGTCTCCAGATTGAGCACCAGCCATGATGTCGTGGCCTTTACCCTTTCTCTTCCTTCGTCATCGGTAAGGATGAAGTCTCTGAGAAAGAACAGCCTGTTCAGGCCTTTATGCCAGGTCCTGAGAGTAATGTTTTCTCTCCATTTCGGAGCATCGACAAACTCGACATGCACACGAGAAAGTATCCATGCGGTATTTGTCGCGATGAGGTCATCATAACCGAAGCCAAGATATACGGCATGCTGTCCGGCCGCTTCCTGAGCAAGGTCCATGAATGACGATGGTTTCAGACGCCATGAAGCGTCGGTATCATAACAAGGAATTGTAAATTTCTGTTCGAATCTTATCATCTTCTATCTGAAGTTAATGATTTCCAGCTCCTCAGGCGTATAAAGGATTTCATTCAGGAAATCAGGGAAAATACGCATGACGAGCATATAGATCACAAGCAGGACGATCACACCGGCCACGACCATACCTACGGTCTTAAGAATGTTTCTTTCAGGTCTCTCCTTGATCTTGATTCTTACCGGCTCTTCTTCCAGGACTGCCGGCTCTTCCTCGACTGTCGATTCCTCTTCGACTGTCGGTTCCTCCGGCTCAAACGGATCTTCCGTCACTTCAACCGGTTCTTCCAACACTTCAACCGGTTCTTCCGGAATCTCCGGATCGTCAGCAGGGGCCTCCATGACAATGACAGGTTCTTCTACAAGCTCCGGTTCTTCTTCCGGCTGCGACTCCTCTACAGGCAGCAGCTCCTCCTCAGGCAGGGGTTCCTCCTCAGGCTCAACTTCTGCCTCATCAGCCTGTTCAGGCTCATCGGCAACTTCCGGTTCATCGGCAACTTCCGGTTCAGCATCAGCGACTTCCGGTTCATCGGCAACGACGACATCTTCAAGAGGGTCAGTATCTTCCGGAATCTGTTCCCAGTCCATAGGGACAAGCTCCTCATCAAGCTCAATATCTATAGGTTCATCCATGATCTCCTTCAATTCTTCGACAACAGCCGTCACCTCCTGAGGAGTCTCTTCATGAGTTTTCAGAGAAATCGGTTCAAGTCCGAATCCTGCAGGATAAATATCAAGATCCTCATCTGCTACAAAAAACAGATTGTTTTCTTTTGTAGCCCTGAGACGACCTAAGCCGGGAAAGACTACAGCCTTCTTGGAATGCAGCACGGACTTCAGTTCGGATACGAAATCACGGATGATCCTCTCAGCCATTTCCGGCTCGATTCCGTTGGTTTCGGCATAGAACCTTACAAGCATCTCACCTTCATCAGGCTTTGATCTGAAATAAAGTCTGCGGTAAGGAGGAGTAATCGTATATCCCCTGTCAGTAAAGGCAGACGGGACAATTTCAGCCACAAATGATCCGAGGCCGGGAAGTACGACTCTGTCATTGTCAAGTATGAGTTCCTTGACCATCTTAGACAAAAGATCTATATCCATAAGTTCAGTGTTTAATGCCAAGAGGCCGGTTAGTTATCCGTAAGAATTACAAATGTACGAAAAAACTTGCTCATCACCTCAAAAGTTCATAAAACATGAAAAATATTAAAAATTTTTACGAAAAAATTTGCAGGTAATAAAAAAATGCCTACCTTTGCAATCCCAAACGAAAAGAAAACGTTTGAGACAACAAAATTCCCGAATAGCTCAGTTGGTTAGAGCATCTGACTGTTAATCAGAGGGTCCTTGGTTCAAGTCCAAGTTCGGGAGCACCAAAAATCAAGAGGTTACGAGAAATCGCAACCTCTTTTTCGTTATA
>JAFUQW010000018.1 GCA_017472115.1 Bacteroidales bacterium
ATTTATAATCTTATAATTGACATTGACTGATATGGCTACAGTACATTATTCAGACCCACTTTTTGATGAACTCTACTCAAAGATTCCGGAAGACAGCAGGCGTACAGGATCGCTTTCATTTGCCATTGCCGCGCGCATTCTCGAAATACTGGAGAGAAAAGGATGGAGTCAGACTGATTTTGCCAGAGCCATAGGCAAGAAGGATGCAGAAATCTCAAGATGGTTGAGCGGAGGGCATAATTTCACGATTGCTACCATTGCCAAAATAGAGGCAGTTCTTGAAGAGGATGTCCTGTCGGTGAAGAAATATCGCAGCAGAAAGGTGGATGGATATGCCCAGATGTCACCGGAGAAGAGACAGTGGCTCAGCGAAAGAGAAAGGCCGAAGTACGGCAGAAAGAAAAAACAAAGGTAGCAAGCAATAACCTGCTACCTTTGAATATCATTTACAGATTGGCTGTGCGGGCAGCGACTTCTGCTGCGACCTTGGCGTAGTTCTCTGTGCTGTCGGCAAAGAGGATTCCGCGAGATGAGTTGATGAGGAGTCCGCCATGGTCATTTGCTCCATGAGCGATCACTTCCTCTGCTGAGCCTCCCTGGGCGCCTACACCAGGCACGAGGAAGAAGTTGTCCGGACAGAAGCTGCGGAGTTCCTCAAGCTTGTCAGCCTTGGTGGCACCGACCACGAACATCATGTTGTCCGGAGTCGAGATCTCCATCATTTCCTCCATGACCGCCTGATAAAGAGGCTTGCCATCCTTGACAGCTGTCTGGAACTGATAAGCCGAAGCATTAGA
The DNA here is from genome assembly GCA_017472115.1 of Bacteroidales bacterium. The sequence goes on from JAFUQW010000018.1 coordinate 798, forward strand.
AGTCAAGGCAAGAACTATGGCCCACTTGTCCTTATACTCAAGGAAAGGAGTCACGCTGTCGGCACCCATATATGGAGCTATGGTTACAGCATCGAAATCCATCTCCTCGAAGAAAGCCTTCGCATACATCCTGGCAGTATTTCCGATGTCTCCTCTCTTGGCATCAGCAATAAGGAAAATCTCAGGGTATTTGCTGCGGATATAGTCAACGGTAGCATCAAGTGCACGCATACCTTCGATACCATAACATTCGTAAAAAGCAAGATTAGGTTTATAGGCAACACAGTGTGGAGCAGTGGCATCGACGATGGCCTTGTTGAACTCTACAATCGCACGCGCCTTGCCCTTGAAGAGTTCACCTTTGATGGCAACCTCGCCATGATTAGCCAGAGCCTTCACATGCTCGGGCATCTTGTCGAAATCCACATCCAGGCCCACGCACAGCATGCTCTTCTTCGCCTGTATCTGATTATATAAATCCTTTCTGTTCATAATAAAATATAATCACTTGCGAATAAGTGGCCACGGTTTTCAAACCTTTGCCACTTATTCCTAATAATATTTATAGAATAATGCAATAGCCTCCATGCCCGCATAGAGCTGACTGAGAAGATAGCTCTCATTCGGAGAATGGATGGTGTCACGCTCAAGGCCGAAGCCCATGAGAAGCGGATCGATCTGAAGGATTCTCTGAAGGTCGGCAAGAATCGGAATCGAACCGCCTCCACGTGAAGGAACAGGCTCGATACCGTAAACCTCGGTCATAGCCTTCTCGGCAGCCTTATATGCAGGAGATGAAATCGGAATAAGGAAGCCGTTTCCACCATGATGAGGAATGACCTCGACCTTCACATAATCAGGAGCTATAGCCTTGAAATGCTCAGTGAAGAGCCTTGTGATGGTCTCACTGTCCTGATTAGGAACAAGCCTCATCGATATCTTCGCATGAGCTACAGAAGGCAGCACTGTCTTGGCACCTTCACCGATATAGCCGCCCCAGATGCCGTTCACATCGAGACATGGACGGATACCGGTACGCTCGAGAGTCGAATAGCCAGCCTCACCCTTTACTTCATTGATATCAAGGAACTCCTTATACTCTTCCATATCGAAAGGAGCACGAGAAAGCTTTGCCCTGTCCTCATCTGAAAGAACCACCACATCATCATAGAAGCCCTTCACAGTGATATGTCCGTCCTTGTCGATCAGAGACGAAATCATATCGCAGAGAACGTTGATAGGGTTTGCAACAGCTCCTCCGTAATGTCCTGAATGAAGATCCTTGTTAGGACCAGTCACCTTGACCTCCACATAAGAGAGGCCACGCATTCCGCAATTGATGGAAGGAACTGATTCTGAGAGCATTGTCGTGTCGGATACGAGAATGATGTCCGCTGCAAGACGCTCCTTGTTCTCAGAAGCCCATGCCGCAAGAGAAGGGCTTCCGATCTCCTCTTCTCCCTCGAGTATGAACTTCACATTATGCTTGAGACCGCCTTCTCGCACAAGAAACTCGAAAGCCTTGATATGCATGAAGAGCTGTCCCTTGTCATCATTAGCTCCACGAGCATAGATGGCACCGTCGCGGATCTCCGGCTCGAACGGATCCGACTTCCAGAGATCGATCGGATCTACCGGCTGCACATCGTAGTGACCATAAACGAGCACGGTCGGAAGAGACGGATCGACCATCTTCTGTCCGAACACTACAGGATGACCTTTTGTAGGATATACTGCAGCCTCGTCGGCTCCAGCCTCCATAAGAAGCTCCACAAGACGCTCCGCACACTTCTGCATGTCCGGCTTATGCTGCTCCAGCGAGCTCACAGACGGAATCCTCAGCAACGAGAACAATTCCTCCAGGAACCTCTCCTTATTAGTTTCAATGTAATTCTTCATATAAATTGGTTATAAGCGTTTTTTTTAACAGTCTTACTGTGAATGGAAAACCGTGAACTATAAAGGGAGGTGGTTTGAAAAACCGTGGCCGCCCGTGGCCTCGTGAACGGGAGGGGCCCGCCGCGAAGCGGTGGGAGGGATTCAGTTTTTCAAACCACCTCCCTTTATAGTTCTACCTCGTCAGTTTTTCTTTGGCATATTTTGCAGTAAGACGGAAGGACTTCTTGCCCGAAGACGGAGCCTCATACATGGCATCAGTCATGATGGCCTCACAGATGGAACGGAGACCACGTGCACCGAGCTTGTTCTCTATGGCAGTGTCAACAATGATGTCATATACCTCCGGATCAACAGTCAGCTTCATCCCGTCAAGCTCAAACATCTTCTCATACTGACGCATCAGGGCATTCTTCGGTTCCACAAGAATCCTCTTCAGAGCATCCCTGTCGAGATGGTCAAGATAAGTGATCACAGGCAGACGACCGATGATCTCAGGAATGAGACCATACGAACGGAGATCCTGAGCCTCTACATACTGCAGAAGATTATCCTTATCTATCTTCTGCTTGTTTGCGGCACCGAAACCGATGACCTGAGTATTGAGCCTCTGAGCTATACGTCTCTCGATTCCCTCAAAAGCTCCACCACAGATGAAAAGAATGTTCTGCGTGTTGACATGCAGGAACTCCTGCTCAGGGTGTTTGCGTCCACCCTTCGGCGGCACATTCACGACACTTCCCTCAAGAAGCTTCAGCATAGCCTGCTGCACGCCCTCACCGGAAACGTCGCGAGTGATCGAAGGATTGTCGCTCTTGCGCGCTATCTTGTCGATCTCATCGATGAACACTATACCTCTCTCAGCCTTAGCCACATCAAAATCAGCCTCCTGAAGAAGCCTTGTCAGGATGCTCTCTACATCCTCGCCGACATAACCGGCCTCGGTCAGGACCGTAGCGTCAACTATGGTGAAAGGCACATTCAGAAGCTTGGCAATCGTCTTGGCCAGCAAGGTCTTGCCGGTACCGGTAGGACCGACCATGAGGATATTGGACTTCTCAAGATCGAATTCATTATCACCGCAGAGATTATTGTTAAGTCTCTTGTAGTGGTTATAGACGGCCACAGACAGAATCTTCTTGGCCCTGTCCTGACCTATCACATACTGATCGAGAAAGGCATGGATATCCTTTGGTTTATGATCAGTCTCCACTTTGCCGAGATCCGCTCCGGCCGTAGCAGACATGCCTTCGTAATCCTTGAGATAATCTTCGGCAAGCTTCACGCAATCAGAGCAGATGCATGCATCCATACCCTGAAGAAGAAGAGAGACCTCATTCTCTCCCCTGCCGCAGAACATGCAATGCCTCATATTATTCTTTCCCTTTGCCATTACTTGCTTCTCTTAGTAAGAATCTCATCCACCATCCCGTAATCGAGAGCTTCCTGTGCATTCATCCAGAAGTCACGGTCACCGTCAGCATAGATCTTCTCTATCGGCTGACCGGAATGCTCTGAAATGATTGTGTAAAGCTCCTTCCTTATCTTCTCGATTTCCTGTGCGGCAATGAGAATGTCAGAAGCCTGTCCCTGAGCTCCTCCGAGAGGCTGATGGATCATCACCCTCGAATGAGGAAGCGCCGACCTCTTGCCGGCGGCACCTGCACAGAGAAGTACAGATCCCATAGAAGCAGCCATGCCTGTACATATCGTAGCGACATCCGGCTCTATGAGCTGCATGGTGTCATAGATGGCAAGTCCGGATGACACCTGCCCTCCGGGAGTGTTCAGATACAGAGAAATATCGCTTGACGAATCATTTGACGCCAAGAAAAGAAGCTGTGCAGTAACGATATTAGCGACGTCATCGTCGATCGGCACACCGAGGAAGATGATCCTGTCCATCATCAGACGGCTGAATACATCCATAGAAGCCACATTAAGACGTCTTTCCTCGAGAATTGTAGGATTGATGTAGGCATCGACTGCAGACTGATACCTGTGCATTGTCATGGAGCTGATTCCATGTTCAAGGCGTGTATATTTCAAGAATTCCTTATTCATATTCAAATTGCATGGTATAGATCCTTCTCCATGCTCAGGATGACAAATTAAAAAAAGGGCCGGCTTTGCGAGCCGACCCGTGATTTCAAATTATTTCAACTCGCGGAATTTCTCAACCGAGATCTTCTTCTTCTTGAGAGTAACGACCTCACGGACAGCTGCCACTGTCTTTTCGTTCTCTACCTGATCAAGGATCCTGCGTCCCTGCTCCTCCTGTGAAAGGATGTTCTTTGCAAATGACTCAAGCTGCTCATCAGGAACATTGTTCATTCCATACATAGCGAACTGATATGCTGCGAAGCCCTTTGCGCTGGCAAGAAGGTCAGCCTCCTCCACCTTCACTTCGTACTTCTTCATGAGGTAGCTGCGCACCATCTGCCACTTGTAGTCAGCGATGAAGAGATCCCATTCCTTCTCGATATCCTCCATAGTGAACTTGCCCTCGTTGGCAACATATACCCATCTCTTGAGGAACTTCTCTGCGATAGTCACGTCAGATTTCTTCACAAGGAAGTCCTTGGCATCCTTTGAGAATCGGAAATCAGCCTCCTGAGCATACTCTGCACGGATTCTTTCCTCGATCTTCTCGTCAAACTCAGCCTCGGTCTTAACACCGAAGATCTTCTCGAATGTCTCTTCTGTAAGAGGCGCGTCAACGAAAGTCTTGACATTCTTCACAGTCATCTTCCATACAGGCTCGAGAGCTGCGAGTTCTTCCTTCTTCACCTTGAGCATTGAAGCGCGGTCAGTCTCGTTCTCGAATGCCTCGTTTACATTCACATCAAGCACATCACCCGGCTTAACGCCTACGAACGAGTCACGCACTGCCTCTGCAATATTGCGAAGAGCCACATAAGTACCCTCTACCTTGTTCTCACCCTGCTCGAAGTCAACGATAATGAAGTCCTCCGCCTTTGCAGCATCACCCTCTTCAAGAGAGCCATACTGACGAAGCATGTTCTGCTTCATCTCTTTCTTTGCAGCCTCAGTCACGGTGATCGTGTAATAAACGATCTCATCATCCTTTGAAAGTTCGAAGTTCACCTCAGGATTCTGAGCGATGTCGAACTTGAATGTGAAGTCATTTCCGTCTGTCCACTCGTTCTGAGGGTTGTCCTCACTTGGAAGCGGCTCACCGAGAACTCTGAGATTGTTCTCCTGGATGAAGTTGTTGAGAGCCTCTGCAATCACGTCGTTAACAGAATCTGCAAGAGCCTGCTGGCCGTACATCTTCTCAACGAGCGACATCGGGACCATACCCTTTCTGAAACCCTTGATCTCAGCCTTCTTTCTGAAATCATTGAGTCTTTTCTTCCTGCTGTCAGCATAATCCTCCTTTCCTACCGAAAGGGTAAGTTCGAGATTGAGATCGTCAATCCTGTTCTGTTCAATTTTCATATCTTTTTTCTTTAATCATTTCCTGTTCATACGCACGTACGCACGCGCGCCCACAAAAAGTCCGCAAAAATAAGAATTATAAGGGACATTTCAAAATATAGCTACCTTCTGGCAGGCTTTCGTTTCGGATAAGATACTCTCGAATGATACATCTGCTGGAGATATGACTTGAGCACATCCTTCACAACATTCAGTTCATGGAGAGAAATAACCGAATTGGTAAGCTGACCGTCATTCGACTTTCCGTCAACTATCCTGTCAACAAGAGCTGATATGCTTTCCTGGGAATAATCCTTGAGACTCCTGGATGCAGCTTCCACAGCATCGCAGAGCATCAGTATCACCTGTTCCTTGGTGACCGGCTTCTCACCGTCATAGAAGAAATCCGCCACATCATCCGGATCCCCGCCGTCGTTGAGATACTTGGTGTAGAAATATCCGGTTGAAGTAGTCCCATGATGAGTCTTGATGAAATCCCTGATGATCTCCGGCAGCCCGTGCTTCTCAGCCAATGCAAGTCCGTCATAAACATGACGTATGATCTCCTGAGCACTTTCCTTCGGAGTCAGTTCTGCATGGAAATGAACACCCGGGGTCTCGTTTTCCGTGAAGCATTGAGGATTGGCAATCTTTCCGATATCATGATAAAGGGCTCCTGCACGCACAAGAAGCACATTGGCATCAATAGCGCGAGCCGCTGCATCCGCAAGATTCATGACCTGAAGCGAATGCTGGAATGTGCCCGGAGCCTTGTCTGCAAGCTCACGCAGAAGCGGATTGCTTGTATCGCTGAGATCGACCAGCTTGGAGTTGGAAACAAGCTTGAAGATCTTTTCGAAGAGATAGATCAGAGGATATCCGGCAACTGACATGAAGGCTCCGAGAGCCATCTTCACCACAGTACCGTAATCCTTGAGTCCGTCAGGCCCGTCTGCAAGACGGAATGCTCCCCACACAAGCACCATGACTATGAATACGATGAATGCCGTAACGAACTGAAGCCATCCCTTGTTGAAGAAAGCGAATACGAATATGCCGACTCCTCCCGCCACTGAATATATCATGAAAAGCTCCATCCCCTCAGGTGCGATGACAAGCATAGGAAGAAGAGAAATCATATATACTGCAAAGACCATCCTCGTCTTGAAGAAGGCAAGAAGGTAAAGCGCTATCAGCGTAAACGGAATCATGTAGAACAGGGAAGGATTCGTCATTTCCACGACACATGACGCCACCACCGCTATAGTGAATACCAGCAGAAGGTAGAGATACTTGTTGTACTGGCTGAATATCGTATAGTTGCAATAATAGATGGCCAGAAAGAGGAGAAGTACCAGACAGAAGGCTATCAATATGTTGGAAAGCCACTGAAATACATTCGGAGCATCATAACCTATGCTCGAATTGTATTCGGCGCGGTATGAGTCGAGAAGCTGTTCGATTTCAGCCGTCACCACTTCACCGTTTTCGACCAGGACCTGCCCGGCCCTAACCACTCCTGATGTCGGAGAGATATTCTCCACATTGTCTGCATGCACCATATCGGTAGTCTGCTGATCGTAAATCAGGTCCGGCCTGATGAGATCAGACAGTCCTGCGGCAATCCACAGGCTGTCAATGTTGACTTTCGGAAAATCAGACTTCAACCTCTCAAGCATATATGCAGATGCCTGCTCTACGGTAAACACCTCTGACACAGGGACTTTGACTGCCTTTCTATCCTGCTGTACATAAATCTGTCCGGAAACATTGTCAAGCACATTGTCACCTGATCCGGCAGTGGATATGATTCCTTTGGAATAGACTGCAGACAACACTTCGGCCACCGCGCTTCTCACCGAAGAATAGCGGCCGAAATTTTTGGATGACAATCTCTTGTCAAGATTGCTCACAGCTTCAAGATCGAGTCTGAAATACGGTACGACACTCGACCATGCTTCCATTCTCTCCTGCTGAAGCTGGACTTCGGTCTTGAGCACAGGGAAGTCGAACTGTGAGATCAAGGTCTCGTACATCCACGGAGCTCCCTTCTTATAGTCATAAGTGAACTTCGGGTTCTTCGGAAGAAGGAAAACCAGAAGCAGAAAAATACCTATCAGAGGAAGATAGACCTTGTAACCGCGTGGTAGATTAATCTTTTCCATTAAAATCAACATTCAGTGCCGCCGCTTGCGCGACGACACTGATTACTAAAATTTATTTATATCTACTTATTTGATGGCCATATCAACGATATCGCCCTCGTCACCGTCATAATAACCGGCATCAAGTTTTGCACGAACTTCGGTAAATGCCTTGAGTGTACGCTCCACATCTTCCATAGAATGTGCCGCTGTCGAAATGATACGGAAGATCACCATTCCCTTCGGAATCACAGGATAGATCACTACAGAACAGAAGATGCCGTAGTTCTCGCGAAGATCCACAGCCATTCTTGAAGCCTGTCCGACACCACCCTTGATCTGCACCGGAGTCACACATGCCTCAGCAGGACCGATCTCGAATCCAAGATTGCGGAAACCGTCCTGAAGAGCCTTGGTGATGGTGAAGAGCTTCTTGCGGAGTTCGTCACCTTCCTTGCTGCGGATGATTTCGAGACGCTTGAGACCGCCTTCAACAAGTGCCATAGGAAGTGACTTCGCATAGATCTGCGAGCGCATGTTGAAACGGAGATAGTTGATGATCTTCTTAGGACCGGCAACGAAACCTCCGATCGATGCCATGGACTTCGCATATGCACCGATATAAAGGTCAACCTCATCCATAACACCGAAGTGCTCTGATGTACCGCGTCCTGTAGGTCCCATGTTACCGAATCCGTGTGCATCGTCGATGAGAATTCTGAACTTGTATTTCTTCTTGAGTTCGACGATCTTGTCAAGGAAACCGAGAGCACCGGTCATGCCATATACACCCTCAGTGATAAGGAGGATACCGCCGCCTGTCTCTTCACAGAGCCTTGTAGCTCTCTGAAGAGTCTTTTCACAGCTCTCATAATCATTATGACGGAAAGTCATTCTCTTACCCATGTGCATACGTGCACCGTCGATAAGACATGCGTGAGCCTCTGAGTCATAAACGATTACATCATGACGGTCCATGAGTGCATCGATGGTCGAAAGGATACCCTGATAACCGAAATTGAAGAGGAATGCATCTTCCTTTCTTTCAAACTCGGCAAGTTCTCTCTCAAAACGCTCGTGAAGATCAGTGTGACCTGTCATCATACGGCTGCCCATAGGGTATGCAAGACCCCACTTTTCAGCAGCTTCAGCATCTGCCTTCCTCACCTCAGGATGATTAGCAAGACCAAGATAGTTGTTAAGGCTCCATACAAGCACGTCCTTGCCCTGGAACTTCATGTGCGGACCAAGTTCACCTTCGAGCTTAGGGAACATATAATATCCGAAAGCTTTTGCCGCATACTGGCCGAGAGGGCCACCTGAATGCTTTTCAATTCTTTCAAAAATGTCAGTCATAACTGTATCTGTTTGGTTTAGTACTTTTAAGCATCGATATTAGCATAATGAGCGTTCTGCTCGATGAACTCGCGACGAGGCGGCACATCATCACCCATCAGCATAGAGAAGGTACGCTCTGCCTCAGCGGCATTCTCGATAGTGATTTGACGGAGAAGGCGCTTTTCCGGATCCATCGTTGTGCTCTGGAGCTGCTCTGCACTCATCTCTCCAAGACCTTTGTAACGCTGCACAAATACACCCTTGTCGGAACCCTTGCCGAGCTGGAGGGTAGCATCCTTGCGCTGCTGCTCTGTCCAGCAGTATATCTCTTCCTTACCCTTCTTCACGAGATAGAGAGGAGGGGTCGCAAGATATACATATCCGTTCTTGATCAGGTCGATCATATAACGGAAGAAGAATGTCAGGATAAGGGTTGCGATGTGACTTCCGTCAACATCGGCATCGGTCATGATGATGACCTTGTGATAGCGGAGCTTGCTGAGGTTCAGTGCCTTGCTGTCCTCCTCGGTTCCCACTGTCACACCGAGAGCTGTATAGATGTTGCGGATTTCCTCGCTCTCGAACACCCTGTGCTCCATGGCCTTCTCCACATTGAGGATCTTACCTCTGAGCGGAAGGATGGCCTGTGTCATACGGTCGCGTCCCTGCTTTGCAGTACCGCCCGCAGAGTCTCCCTCGACAAGGAAAAGTTCGCAGACCTCGGGATCGCGTGAAGAGCAGTCGGCAAGTTTGCCCGGCATGCCTGCACCCGACATCACGGTCTTTCTCTGTACCATCTCACGTGCCTTACGGGCAGCATGTCTTGCTGTAGCAGCGAGAATGACCTTGTCAACGATCATCTTGGCCTCCTTAGGGTTTTCCTCAAGATACTGCTCGAGAGCTGCGGCAGTAGCCTGAGACACAGCAGAAACGACTTCACCGTTACCGAGCTTTGTCTTGGTCTGACCCTCGAACTGAGGTTCGGCAACCTTGACGGAGACAACAGCAGTCAGACCTTCACGGAAGTCATCCGCGGCAAGATCGAATTTGAGTTTCGCAAGCATTCCCGCCTTGTCCGCATAGTTCTTCAAGGTCCTTGTAAGACCCATCTTGAAGCCCTGAAGGTGTGTACCGCCCTCTATCGTGTTGATATTGTTGACATAAGAATATATCTTCTCCGTGTAGCTTGTGTTGTACTGGAGAGCTATCTCGATAGGGATGATCTTGTCAGTCTCGAGATAGATCGGAGACTCGATGAGCTTCTCTGCGCCACCGTCAAGGTAATCGACGAATTCCTTGAGACCTTCTTTCGAATAGAACACGTCACTTCTGAGATGTGTGGTCTCGAGTTCATTGCCGTTTTCATCGACATCATGTACAAGAGTCCTCCTGTCTGTGAGAGTGAGCCTGATGCCTTTGTTCAGATATGCAAGTTCACGCAGACGGGCAGCGAGAGTATCATACTTATATACGGTGGTCACCTGGAAAATCTCAGGATCCGGATGGAAGGTCACGATGGTACCTGTGTCATCCGCTTCGCCCACGACCTCGACCGGCTTGTATGGCTTGCCCTGGGAATATTCCTGCACGAACACCTTGCCCTCACGATGAATCTCGGCCTTCAGATAGTCGGAAAGTGCATTTACACAGGACACACCCACACCGTGGAGACCACCGGACACCTTGTAGCTGTCCTTGCTGAACTTACCGCCGGCATGGAGCACCGTCAGAACGACCTCGAGAGCCGAACGGTTCTCCTTCTCGTGCATGCCGGTAGGAATACCTCGGCCATTGTCCTTTACTGTGATGGAATTGTCTTCGTTGATGAATACTTCGATGTCGGTACAATAGCCTGCAAGAGCCTCGTCGATACTGTTGTCAACCACCTCATACACAAGATGATGGAGACCCCTTTCACCGATATCACCGATGTACATCGAAGGTCTCTTCCTCACGGCCTCAAGACCTTCCAGAACCTGAATACTGTTCGCGGAGTAATGCTCCGCAGAAGTGTTGTTTACTACTTCTTCACTCATTTCTATATCTTTACTATATGTCCCATTAAAGCAGTGGCGATTATAGCCACAAACAAACGGACAAATTTAGCAAAAATATTAGAAACTCAAGCAGATTCCGGCTGTAAAATTGAGACCTTTTTCAGCGTACAGAGGGTTGCGCTGAATGGTCATGTTGAGAAGATTTCCGCCGCGGAGCCAGAAGGACAGACGACGGCTTGTGACATACTCCGCATACAGGCCGAGATCCGCATATCCAGGTATGACAGCCTCCTGTACAGGCATGAGATAAGATGATACGGTATATTTCAGACAAGAACCTTTTCTGGCTGTGCTGAAATCACAGTCAGCACCGACAAAGACACGTCTTTTCCAGTTATATTCGACTGCCGCCTCACCCGTAAATGATGCCGGACGCAGCACACCGGGCATATCGAATACTGAGCCCCAGGAGTCAGTATAAATCACTGAACAGTCAAGCCTGAATCCTTCTACATCAAGGACCATGTCGGCGCCTGCAAACCATTTCTGATAAGGGCCGTATGCAATTCCCGAAGAAAGCTTGTCGGAATCATCCGTCATCAATGTCTCAAGAGCCTCATTGCCATAATTGACATACCCCGCTCTGAGATTGTAACTGAAACGCGAAGATATTCTGCCCTCGAATCCTCCTGCCAGCGAAACACGCTCCACAGTATAGTCCAGAAGCGGCACAGCGCCTTCCGGAGTTGTCAGGCTCAGATGTCTGTTACGCTCGAGAAGCGAAGAATATGTATTGATCTTTGTCCCGCCTCCGGCATGCACATAGAAACGCATCGCATCCGGAACCAGAGCTATATGGAACTTCATGTTCGGATATACGACCTGTCCCTTTGAAGAGAACATCGTTGAATCCTGTGAAGTATGGGCAAGCATGGCAAGACGCACTCCGAAATCAAGCATGAACGGGCCTTTTTCAAATACATAATGAGGCGTGAAGCTCACTTCTCCCGCGGAAGCAGTGCGTTCTCCGGAATAAGCAGCCACTGAAGCGCCCAGATCGAAGAGAACCTTATGGTTTTCCTTGAATACAGGGCCGAGGGAAGCCTCGAAACCCAATACATGTTCATTGAGGGAACGGTCGGCAAGAGCCTTGGTCCTGTCACCTCCCAGACGGTAATCCAGACGTATGTCATAAAGGAAAGACTGTTCCCACTCCCCTTTGTTTCCCAGTCCGATATAGGCATCCAGGGCATTGAAAGAACGGCTCCATACGCGGTCAGCCATATGTCTGTCCTTCTGTGCAAGACCGTAATACCCTGCTCCAAAGGAGAATACACCCTTTTTCCAGTCATGCCTTGCATCAAAGCCGGCTCTCGTCATAAGATCATATCCCTTCCAGGTACGTTCCTTAGAGCCTTCCGCCAGTCTGTCAAGCCTTGTGACACCGTCCGCACCATTGACTTCGGATATATTCCAGTAATCTCCCACAAAAGAACGATGCGATGCATAGACATCCATCTTGAACCCCTTGCCCATCTTCGGAGACCACACCAGATCGAACACCGGCTTGAGCTGATAACCGGCCCCTGCCCTCATGAAGAACCTGCGCGAATAATCAGGAGTCGCACCCGGCTTCATGGAAAGCAGGTACGGATTGAATTCATATGATCCTTTGTACGGGCTTTCAAATACAGAGTAATCGAACTCGAGATCGAAATGCATAACCGAATCCGGGATCTCCATTTCCAGAACAGGCTTGTGCACCTCCATAAGCTTTCCTTCATAAGCCCTGTTGACCTCTACTGTAGGATCCAGATTCTGGGCGGTCGATGACTGGACAAAAGCGGCAAGAACCGCAATCACTGCTATATATCTATAAAGTTTCATCTGTATTCTGATTAGTAATTTCCTCGATCTTTCTGAGCCTCATGGCTACATTGTCAGCCACATCGTCTCCGCTTCCGTCCGGAGCATATCCGTCGCGGACACTTTCAAACGTAGCTTTCGCCTGAGCAGTCTCCCCCCTTTCCATGAACGAATCTCCGAGCACGATGAAACTCTTGGCAAGCCAGTATGTCTGATCGGATCCGGCATCGGCGAAGGCATAGACCTTTGACTCGACATTCTCGAATTCACCCTTGTCATAGCTGTCGAGAATGATAAGATATGCCGCTTCCGCTCCATAGGCGTTCATCACATCCTTCGACAACACTTCGAGAATGGCAAACGCCTCATCACGACGGCTGGTCGCGAGGAAAGACTTCGCCTTGACATACCGTGCCTCAACTTTCATGACATCATCCGAACGGACATCATTGAGAAGCCTGTCGGCATTCAATACCGCCTGCTGCCAGTCATGTCCCTTGAATGAGGAGCGCATCATTCCCGACAAGGCTACATATGTATTGTTCTCGAGTTTTGCAGAATTATATAGAGAGGTATAACCTCCGAACGCATCATCCCAACGCTCGAGACGGTATGACAGATTTGCGAAATTGAGCATTGACAGCTCCACGAAGGAGCCTTCTCCGTCAGAAATCACCTTCCTGTAAGAATCGCAGGCCTGTTCGAGCTTGCCGAGATTCTTGTAAGACTCGGCCATATAGAAATGTGCCTTGAAAAGATATCTGCCGTCAGGATATTTCTCCTCATATGACTGAAGCGAAACAAGAGCCTTCTGATAATTCTCCGAAAGATATATCTGCTCGGCGGCATTGAAGATCATCGTTTCCTTTTCATCAGCGGTCTTGACAGTGCCCTTCCCGATATTCTCTATATATGCGATATATTCTTCAGGCTCATTCCTGGTCTGATATATGGACTCGATCGAAATCAAGGCATCTTCCGCATATCCCGAAAGAGGCATTTCCTCAACTACTTTCTTATAATAGCCCAAGGCTTCTTCGTATTGTGACTGGTTTCTGGCAAGCGATCCCATTTCAATATATGCCTTCGCGACAAATGTGCTGTCCTTGACATTGTCGGCCAGCATACGGAAACAGCTGAACGCATTCCCGTCATCTTCCCTGACTGCATACGAACGTCCGAGTTCATAAAGCGCTTCCGGATAGAATTCAGCTGCAGGAGAAGCGTCTTTCACTGCGGCAAGAAGTTCTATCTTGCGGGCAGAGTCCCCTTTCAGTCCATAAGAAAGAGCAGCCTGATAATAAGGATAGATGTCATTGATGTCATAATAGTCTTTCAGGACGAGATCGTAGGCCGCTGCCGCTCCCTCATAGTCTTTGGTTATGAAATGACAATCCGCCTTTCTCTCAAGAGCATCCTTCCTGTATTTCACGGATTTCTCCGTCAGATACTCGCTGAACCATTTCCGGGATAAAGCGTAATTGCCTTCCTTGAAATAAGTATATGCGATATTATACGTAATAAGATAAGACTCCGGACGTCCATACAGGGCAGATGTGTTATAAAGATCCGTATAGATGCCGCGGGCTTCGGCATACTGGTCGTTCCTGTAATATGATTCCGCAAGCCAGAATCTGGTGAGCTGGTTGAAACGGCTTCCTCTTTCGGAGTAATAAGCAGCAATCTTCAGACAAGGGATAGCCTTCCTGTAAGAACCGTTCGAAATGAGCTGCTCTGCTCTCAGGTAATTGGCTCTCATATAATTGCCACGCATGTCATCATCAAGCTCGTCTATTTCGCCATAGGCGTTGACCGCTCCCTCATAGTCTCTGCCATGAAGGGCTGCCACTGCCATATAGCTGTATATCCTGTCTCCCTTCTCCAGTTCCGAGTATTTCTTCAGGTATTCGGAAAAGACCGAAGTGTCGGTGTTGAGGTCGAATGCAAGCTTAGCATAGTTGAAGAATGCATCTTCCGCCATATCAGCATCGAAATCAAGTCTCGAAGCAGCCTTGAATGCTTCCATTGCCGCCACCTTGTTCTTTGTCTGGATATAGCTGTAGCCGAGATGATAACCCGCAACCTGTCCGATGGAATCATTGAGATGCCCCATCATGACGAAATTCTCTATGGCGCCTTTATAATCCTGTACTGCATACAAGACCGAGCCACGATAGAACCAATCCGAGCGGGACTTCGCCTGACCTCCGGACAATGTGTTCAGTTCCAGATATTTACGCGCATTCTCCGCATTTCCGAGCACAAGCCATGATTCGGAAATTATTCTTGCCATCTGCGGCTTGCGTTCATCTGCGACAAGCTTGTACATCCTGTCTCCGTTGGATGTGACGAAGGCATGATCTCCGAGCATGAAGCGGCATTCCATTATATAGAAGCTGGACATCTCACTGAAACGGCCATCTTTCACCGACTGCTCGAACCACTTCAGAGCTTCATCGAAATCTTTGAGTTCATAGTTGATGTAACCTATGGCATATCGTGAAGGAGCCGCGTAATCTGATTCCTTCATCTGAGCCACCTGCCTGAAATCATTCATAGCAGAATCCATATCCCCGCTTTCGAGGAAGGCATATCCCCTCTTGAAGAGATACTCCGGTCTCTGACTCTTATAGAGAAGCGACGGCTTGAGAAGCTGAAATTCAGCCAAAGCCCTTTTATATTCCTGAGCATCAAACAGATTCAGAGCATGAACATATCTGATCTTCGGTATAAGAACCGAATGGGGATCAGATTCGAAAAACGACTCCATCCCTCTCTGATATCCGGGAACATTCATCCTGACATCATTCAGGACGGCATATCCACGTGGATCCGCAGAAACCGTTTTCGACGAAAGCTCGTCAAATGCATGACGCGACCGGCTGTACATGCCGTAATCATGAAGTCTGAGAGCTTCCCTGAATTCACGCGAATGCAGGCGGTCAAGACCGCCGGACACGGCATCCTGAGCATTTAATGCCGCAACAGGAAACAGAGTCAGGAGCAGGAGTGAAAACTTAAATATGATAAATTTCATAAGTCAACTTCTTTTACTCGATATAAATTACAAATTTAACCATTTTTCCGCTATATTTGTATGTTTGAAGATATAAATTTGACTTATGGAAGAGAACACACCTATCATATCTTTCAGGAATGCCGACATCGTAAATGGAGAAGCCACGGTGATTTACGGACTTGACCTGGATGTATTTCCCGGGGATTTCGTATATATCGTGGGAAAGGTCGGTACAGGAAAGACATCCATCATCAGGACCATGATAGCAGAGAACCCTCTGCTGAAAGGCAGCGGCACTGCCTGCGGATACAAGCTGGCAGGAATCCGAGAAAAGGACATTCCGTATCTCAGAAGGAAGATGGGAGTCGTATTCCAGGATTTCCAGCTTCTGATGGACCGCAGCATCCAGGACAATCTGCTGTTCGTGCTTCGCGCCACCGGATGGAAGTCCGAAAAGGAAATGAAGGAAAGGATCAGTTCGGTACTCCAGTCTGTAGGAATGGAGCTCAAGGCCCACAAGATGCCTCATCAGCTTTCCGGAGGTGAGCAGCAGAGAGTTGCAATAGCAAGAGCTCTCCTCAACGATCCGGAAGTGATAATTGCTGACGAGCCTACTGGCAATCTTGACAACGAGACGGCTGACGGAATCATGAAGCTTCTCACCGGCATAAACAGAGAGAAAGGGACAGCCGTGGTAATGGTCACACACAACAGGCAGATATTCGAGAAATATCCCGGACGTGTCATGGTATGCAAAGATGAAAGATGCTCGGAGCAGAAGGATGATGAAGCCATAGATCTTGAACTGACTATCTGACATGGAGCGCAAAGAATTATTCAGAAAGACGACAGAATGGTTTTCAGCCAACATGGAGATCGCCGAAACGGAGCTTCATTATGACTCTCCGTTTCATCTTCTGATAGCCGTCATACTTTCAGCTCAATGCACAGACAGAAGGGTCAACATGCACACTCCGGCCATCTTCGAGCGTTTCCCGGAGCCGGCCGACCTTGCCGCCGCATCTTTTGAAGAGGTCTATGACCTCATAAAGTCAATATCATTTCCCAACAACAAGGCCCGCCATCTCATAGGCATGGCGTCCATGCTCGTCTCCGAGTTCGGCAGCGTGGTTCCGTCAGAGCCGGCTGATTTAGAGAGACTTCCGGGCGTCGGTCGAAAGACGGCAAACGTAATAGCCTCTGTCATCTATGACAAGCCCGTGATTGCCGTTGACACCCATGTATTCAGGGTTTCACGCCGCTTAGGACTGTCAGACGGCACAACTGTGGAAGCCGTGGAACGTGACCTTACGGAAGGGTTCGCCGAAGAGCTCCGGGGCAAGGCTCATCACTGGCTGATCCTTCACGGAAGATATGTCTGCACTGCCCGAAAGCCGAAATGCCAAGAATGCGGACTTCAGGAATTCTGTCGCGAATACATTTCCAATAATCTGATACTCTGATGATTCCGAAAGGGTTTACTGATCCGTTCAGATATGTTCCTCATCCTTTGGTCACAAAGGCTGCCGGTATCGTCATGCAAAGGATCTCCCGTATTGAAGAATGCCTGAGGGAGGGATTTGAGGAAGGCAAGATGATGGGAGTGCTTATAGTAAAGGTACCCGCTGATTTTTCTTCATTCACCGACTGGATTGACGAGGAGAAGAGGATCGGATTCCTGTGTGCATTTTCCGGATCTGTCTCAGGCC
>JAFUQW010000140.1 GCA_017472115.1 Bacteroidales bacterium
CATCATCCATCACCTCATGACTGCTGTCCTCCCTCAGACGGTAGGATGAACGATACCTGTCCTCCGGCCACTCGTCAGTGTGACGGAAACGGAAATTCAATATCGCTACCACAGTCACAGGCTTAAGATCATAATCCCAGTTGAATCTTGCATCCTCATTACCCTCGGCCTTCTCACGGACAAAGAGGTCGCGGGCATTGCGTGCCTGTTCGTTGATCGGATAGGTCGTGTAGTAAAGAGCGCGCTTGCGGAAGTTCCGAAGACTTATCCGCGTAAAAAATTTTTACGCAGCTAATTGACAAAATCGGGCTTGCAGATCGTTGCAGAAGGGGTAGGAGGGTCAAAATTTGTTGTTTTTTGTTACAAAATCAAACAAATTTCAGTGGGTTACCGATAATATGCTCATTGTCGCAATCGCTTCAATAATTCATCTGCATCAGTACTTTCCATCAGCGTAAAGCCAAACCATTTCTTGCCAAGATCCTTTACGGAAGCGCCGATCAGATAAACATCATTATCAATTATGAGAAACCGGTCATGAGATCTGGAGAAAATACATACTTCTATGGCAGGATATTGTGCATTATGCTTCTCAATATCCAACTGCAGTTGAACGGACATCCTGCATGTGTATATGGTCGCGTCCACACCAGATAATCTCTTATCCAAAAGTGTCAGCACAGTATCATCTATGTAATTATCAATCAGTATAATCCGCCTTACTGCTTTTCTTATCAATCCTGACACAAAGGAATATGCATCATATATTTGTCCATCAAAGAACACCCCTTGCTTCGGCGGCAAAGACATACGCATAAAGAAATCGATCTTGCGTTCACATTCTCCAAGTCTCTTCTCGTGTGTCAGAAGTCTGTCTTCCATCTTGTTCTGCAGATCAGAAATCTTGTGATTTATGCAAATGCCATTTGACATATATTCCCTTAACACGGCATTAGCCCATCTCCTGAACAGAATACCTTTGGCTGATTTTACACGATAACCTACAGACAGTATCATATCAAGATTATAATACTCAATATCACGAGTTACATATCTGGATCCTTCTTTCTGAACTGTCGCAAAAAATGCGACAGTTGGAATATCAGCCAACTCTTCTTCATTGGCATTCTTTATATGCTTGCCAATCGTCTTGACATCTCTCCCGAATAAAAGTGCCAACTGTTGTCGGTTAAGCCACACGGAATCTTCGTGAAGCTTGACCTCTATCATCGTAAGATCATCCGGCTGATATATTACAACTTCATCCTTATTGGCAGAAGTAGCTTCTGAATAAACTATATCCATACTCTCGTCTAATTTTCAACAAAGTTCGGGAGAGTTATCCGCGTAAAAAATTTTTACGCAGCTAAGTGAGGAAATCGGGCTTGCAGGCGGCTCTATTGAGGGTAAGATGGCTGAAATTTGTTGGATTTTGTAACAAAATCCAACAAATCAGGCAATTCTTTGGGACAAGGCGGGACCGGCCGGTCAATGCAGTATATACAAAAAAAGCAATACTCCCGACTTTATTGGTTTGTCGGGAATATTGCATTTGTTGCAGATTATGTCGTGTGGCCGGAAGATTCTACACCGCTGCAATCCTGTCCTCCGGAATACCGACAACAGCAGCTATCTCGGCTGCAGACATACCTTTTGCCTTAAGTTCCATAGCTATTTCAAATGCCTTTGCTTCTCGTCCTTCTTCACGTCCCTTCTCCATACCTTCCTTCATTCCGATTTCGCGTGCTGCAGCAAGTTCGCCGTTGCGTCGTCTTTCGTCGTACATATCCTTGTCGTATTTATTTCGTTTAACCTCACTGAAACGAGGAATGTCGCAAGCTTCAAGCAACCGCCGGAATATCTCATCCTGAAGCTCCTTCGGCTGATTCTGCAATCGCCAGCCGTTCTTGATCACATAAAGCATCTTCTCCAGATCGTCACTGCAATCCTGAAGTTCCTTGTCGAACCTCCTCAACTCCGCGAAGATAATGAAAATTGTATCATCCTGCAATTCACCCGTATGTTTTTCGCGGAATGTATATTCCGACACATACCGCCCATACCATAGTGACGGATCAGAATGCTTCACATCTATACCCATCAGACCGATCAGATATACCGGCGGCACATCATATTCCCCGCCACGTCTGTTCTGCCGGTCATAAACACGGCTCGCATAGCTCACAGTGCGCTTGAACCAGAACTTCTCCGGACTGTTCTGCACCTCCACGATGAAGAACGAACCGTCAGTACCACGACACATGAAATCATACCGGAACTCCTTATTCTCATCCATCTGACCCTGATGCTCCGTAGGAGCATACTCGATGTCCTCCACACGCCTCCCTTCAGGAAGGAGCATGTTCATCACAGACATCACCACATCCTTGTTCGCCCTGTCACCGAAAACCGCCTTGAATCCGCTGTTGGACAGCAGATCGACATAACGCTGCACCACTTCTGTTTTCTCTTTCTCCATAATAATATGTTTTAACTGATGCAAAGGTCGGGAGACTTATCCGCGTAAAAAATTTTTACGCAGTTAATTGACAAAATAGGGCTTGCAGGCGGGTCTGAGAGGGGTGACAGGGCTGAAATTTGTTTGATTTTGTAACAAAATCAAACAAATTTCAGTGGTATTGATAGATATATTTACACACACTGTCAATCAGAAAATCTGTTTGTCATTCTGAGCGCTAGCGAAGAATCTTTATTATAAAGATGCTTCACTTCGTTCAGCATGACAGCAAAGGGAGTTGGTTCAGCATGATAGTGAGATGGACCTGTTTTTTGTCCATGAGAGGGTACTATTTCATGGAGAAACTATGCATAATGTCGGGTTTATCCATGAAGAGGTGGGGTCTGGTGGAGAAAAGGGGCTGCAGAGGAGTGGGAGAGGCACAGAGCAGGCGGAGCGAGCCCTTCGGCGTAGCTCGCGCAGCATGCTCTGAACATCCGGCCGGCGTATCTGCCGGATGTGGTGCTGCGTTGAGATATATTTTAAGACCGTGGCGAGGAAGTTGCTGAAATTTAGGTAGTTACGTATTTATCCCCTCTGCAAAATCGGCACCCCTTGAAAACGTAAATCCCTGACCATCATTCAGTTGCTAGGCACAGGTGAAATGCAAGTACAACACTCGCGGAGAGCCTGCTTTGTTTTCTTTAGTATCAAGAGAGGGGAAAACGGAATGGCACCATGGCCGGCATATACGGTTGCCGGCCATTGCGTCAGGCGCTACGGCGAGCTTGCCCGAAGGGCCCTCCTCCGCGCCTGCTGCTGCCGGATATGGTGCTGTGCAGAACATGTTTTCGAGAAAAACCTCGGGGTTGTGTCGCATAAATACTTAATTAACAATATGTCATTATGCTTAGCTTGCAGGTACACCGCCCAGTACCTCAAAGCAGGCTCCGCAGCTCAGCTCAAGTGCGGCTCCGTCTGCTCTGTGCTATGATCCCAGAAATAAGTGGTCCCAACCTGAGAGGGAGTACCTATAGAAAAAGCCCGAAGCGGGGCTTCGAGCTTTTATCACTATTTTCCTAAAATGCCGGCACTAATATACTTAAACAAATAGTGCGTCACACATATTGGTTATGGTAGAGTTATTTCTTTACTAGGGCAATCTTGTTCCCCTCCTTGTAAAAACCGATAATATATGTTCCTGCTGCTGTAACCTTTGCATTTCCATCATTATCCTTGGTAACTAATCCATTTCCAGGATAAACATTATCAGCTCCCCAACTTGCACTCCAACCTCCGTTAATCTTTATCTTAAATAGATCGTTACTTGCAAAAGTCTGTACATTAGTCCAAATACCATCTCCAGAATATTTCATCGCTACAGTATCATCCCATCCACCTCCGGCAAAAGAGCCTGCCAAGCTATAATATGATGTCGTAGTAGGTTGCTGTACCTCTTCATAAGATTTACCTGGAGCCATGATATAAACCTGTCCAGCAAGACGATCAAAATAAATATCATAAGTTCCTGCCTTAACATTAATATCTTTTGATCCTCCATCAGTATATACTCCAACTATAGAGTTAGCAGCCTTCGCATCAGTGTTAGTCGTTCCAAAATTAAAATCATCATTCCATTCACCTGTTTTACGAATTTTGAAAGAACCATCTGCTGTAAAAGTTACACCATAAGAAACATAAAAGTTATCTTCTGTTGTATTATACATCGGATCATCGTTGTTCCAATCGCCTGTGTTATTATGGCTTCCTATCAACGCAAACTCCGACTTGTCTGGTGCTGAAAGAGTACCCATATTCGCAACTCGTCCCTGTTTGATTTCCACATCTTTCTGCCAAACCTCAAACAATCCGTTGTTGAAACTTACTGTAAGATTGGTCTTTTCACCAGGGAGAACAGGAATGTAGTAATTCGTTCCTGAAACAAATGTACCGGTAAGACTTATTTTTTTCGTTCCAGAAGTCACATCAATCGCAGGGATTGCATCTTCTGCTTCCATCACTACATTAACGTTACCCCTTAGAGCCTCGTCGGCAGAGATCGTAACTTCATTCACTGTAAAGTCAGCCGGCACCTGGAACTTGATGAGAGAGGTGACATGCTTGAACTGGAGGCACGCATCCTCAGAATACGCAACTGCAACAATATCATCAAATCCTGCTGCGACTACACTAGGAGTACTTGCAATATCAAGACCTTCAAAAGTCTTACCTGCTGAGGCCGGATATACAGCCTTATACGGAGCCGTAAAATCTGCGGGAACGAAAGCACCAAAAGTAGCCTTAAGGTTACTCTCGGTAAGTTCTGTAACATCGAAGATTTCACCATTGATTGAAATCTGATCATCCTCTTCCCAAACAATCTGATGGTTGCCATCTCCTTCCTTGATTGCAGCCTTAGTTTCGGCACCAGCGGTAAATTCAACCCATACTTTTTCCTCTTCCTGAGGTGTCTCAATAGGAGTGTCAACATCTGCCTCTTTAACACATGCTGTCATTGCAGCTACCATGGCTGCAGCAAGAAACATAATCTTTTTCATAATACTCATTACTTTAGCCATTGATTAAATTGCATCTTCACCCATATCGTCAAATCTACCGCTTCCACAAAGTACTCCCTCTACATTCAGATTGAGGACATTCATTGCAGGAGACTCATAAGCTCCCAAAAATTTGTTTTTCTGTTCCATTTTGATTAGTTTTTTGTGTTTGTAATAAAAATAATAGTTTTGGCTTTATCTGCATTGGTTTGCCATCTGTGGTGTTGCTGTCAGGCAGGGTTGCGGAGGGCATTTCCGCAGCGGAACGCAGTGGAGCGAGGACGGGGTATCTGTCCTCCGCAACCCTGTCTGTCAGAATCCTTAATGGCCCGCATTAGGGATGAATTTTCCTTAATGCTTTGGTTGAAAGATTCTTCGCTTCGCTCAGAATGACAGTGATGTCGCTCAGAATGACAGAGCGAAGCGAGGAATGAAATTTAATTCTCGTCGAAGCTGATTGCGAATCCACCGCCAGGTGCCATCGTGATCGGAAGGGTGTCAGCTGCTGTGACGGTCTTTTTTTCGATTACGTATGCCTGCGGGTTCTCTCTGTAGTGAGCATCCTCAGCGTCACGATAGATTGTAGCTTCGTAGGTCTTGCCTGGCTCGAGGAAGTTCATAGGAACATCGAGGGTGCGCTTGTGGTCGTCGGTCACACCGCCGCAGAACCACTGTCCTTCCTTCTTGCCCTGACGAGCGATCACCACATATTCACCTGGCTCGGCAAGGAGATACTTAGACTGGATCCAGTCGATATCGACATCCTTGATGAACTGGAATGCATCCATGAACTGCGCATAATGCTCAGGAAGGTCTGCCGCCATCTGGAGAGGTGAATAGAGGGTCACATAGAGTGCGAGCTGGTTAGCTATGGTTGCGTTCACCCATGATGTATTCCTGCCTTCGGTCACAGATGCGAGATCCTGAACGAAAATGCCCGGAGTATAGTCCATAGGACCGCCGTTGAGACGGGTGAACGGAAGGATTGTCACGTGGTGAGGCATTGTTCCGCCGAATGCCTGGTACTCGGTACCGCGGGCAGCCTCTGCACCGATGAGGTTAGGATATGTACGGCAGAGACCGGTAGGGCGTACCATCTCGTGGCCGTTGAGCATCACTTCATGCTCTGCCGCCTTCTTCACGACATGCATGTAGTGGTTGATGAGCCACTGGCTGTAGTGGTGCTCTCCGATAGGAAGGATGTCGCCTACATAACCGCTCTTGATTGAGTTGTAGCCGTATTTGTCCATAAGTTCGAGAGCCTGGTCGAGGTGACGCTCATAGTTGCGTACTGAAGAAGAGGTCTCGTGGTGCATCATGAGCTTCACACCTTTCTTGTGAGCGTACTTGTTGAGCGCCTCGATATCGAAGTCAGGATATGGGGTAACGAAATCGAATACATAGTCCTTGTTGCAGTTAGCCCAGTCCTCCCAGCCTTCGTTCCAGCCTTCAACGAGCACCTGGTCGAAACCATGCTCTGCCGCGAAGTCGATGTAGCGGCGCACATTCTCGTTGTTTGCAGAGTGACGGCCGTTAGGAGTTGCCTTAGCGTAGTCGGTCTTGCCGAGCTGAACTGAAGCGAAGTCATCGGTATAGTTCCATGAACCCTTGCCGGAGATCATCTCCCACCATACTCCGATATACTTCACCGGCTTGATCCAAGACACGTCCTCGAGAGCGCATGGGTCGTTGAGGTTGAGAATCAGGCGTGAGGCGAGCTGTGCGGTTGCGCTCGGAGCGACCTGTACGGTACGCCAAGGTGTGTTGCATGGGGTCTGGAGACGGCCCTTCCAACCCTGCGCGTCAGGAGTGAGGTGAGACACGAATGTGTATGTATCAGGGTCGAGGTCGAGGTGCATGCACGGATAGTCGAGAAGGGCAGCCTCGTGGATGTTGATGTAGAGACCGTCATCAGTGCGCATCTGGAGAGATGTCTGCACACCGTTCATCGAGAACGGAGTCTGTGAGTCGTTAGGATTGATTGCAGCCTCCATCTTTGCGCTGATCTCGCTCAGGCGTGACTCCACGAAGTTGTACTCCTGTGTATCATAGTCGCCCGGTACCCACCATGCGGTGTGGTCGCCTGTGAGGGCAAACTGGGTGAGCTCTTCCTTGATCACAAAATAGCTGAGGTTCTTCTGGTATGGGAACTCGTAGCGGAATCCGAGACCGTCGTCATAGAGGCGGAAGCGGATAGCCATCTTCCTCTCAGTCGATTTCTGCACGAGGTTGACGAGAAGCTCGTTGTAGTGGTTACGGATCTTCTCCTCCTCACCCCATACAGGCTCCCATGTCTCATCGAATGTCGCAGTTTCTACGCTTTCCACTGCGAAATCATCATAGAACGAGTTGCATGGCTGACGGTCCTCCTTGGAAATGGTGCCGTCGGCGTTGAAGTTGAGTTTCTGTGCCTTGAGCACTCCGCGGAGTTCGAATCCGAGGTTTGAAGGAAGAATGACCTGTCTGCCTTCGTAGTCAAGGGCGTACTGAGGAGTACCTTCTGATGTGAGGTGGAAAGTCATCTCCATGTTGCCTGACGGAGATGTCAGGGTCCGGACATCTGTCACAGGGCCCTGCTTCGGTGCGCAGGCGATCAGGAGGGCCGCCGTTGCGATTGCTGATATTATTTTCTTCATATAATTTATTTTTTGTATTCTACAACGATCACGCTCTGAGGGCCGACAACTGTTGCATCAGACACTTCAAGAGGCTCTCCTGTCATCACATCCACACCGCCCTTGAGACCGTCTGATATCTCGGCATAGTAGCTCCAAGGAACGTTCTTCGGTTCTGATGAGTTGTTTACATATACGAACACAACGTCATCATCATCATAACGGAAGAATCCGTATGTATTGTCGCGTGTCATGAAATGTAGGGTCTTGCCGTTGTGGATGACATCCTTGGTCTTTCTCCACTGGAAGAGGTGGCTTACATAATTGAAGAGGTCAGCCGCCTGTCCCTTAGGAACCTTGAGACCGTCTGTGTTATGGGTCTGAGCCTCACGACCTTCTGCAGTGAAAAGATCTATCTTGTCACCCGGCCATCCGCCCGGGAAGTCAACGCGGAGTCCGCCGTGATCGCTTGGATACCGGAGGTTGTCGGACACCATCATGAGCTCGTCACCGGCAAATATCTGAGGAATTCCTCGCATTGTAGCCATAAGGGTCATAGCAATCTTCACGCGGTTAGGATTCTTGCCCAAAGCATCGGCTATACGTTCTGTGTCATGGTTGCCCGGGAAGATGAGCATCTTGGAAAGATCATGATATACAAAGTCATGAGACAGGATATCATAGATTCTTAAAATGCCCTGACCCCAACCCGGATTATCTTCAACGAGACCTGCACGCAACGCATCGTGAAGCGGGAAGTCCATGATTGAAGGCAGATGCGAATCAAATCCGTCCTTGTTTGCATTGCCGCTCTGCCAGTATGCAAGCTGAGGAATCGAAGCTGTCCAGCACTCGCCCACGATGTTGAAGTCAGGATATTCGTTCATCACTGCTGCACACCACTGCGACATAGGATCCTTTTCATTATAAGGATAAGTATCGACACGGAATCCGTCAAGGTCAGCCCACTCGATCCACCAGATAGCCCACTGTTGGAAATACTTCAGCATATATGGATTGTCAAGATTCATATCCACCATCGATGTGTCAAACCAGCCGCTCTCCTGAATATAGAGGTCCTGCTTTGAAGCATTAGGGTCCATGTTCGTAGAGAACACGATGTTGGATCCGGTGTATGTGTCGAATACATGGTACCAGTCTGCAAAAGGAACATCCTCCATCCACCAGTGGCCTGAACCAGCATGGTTAGGAACGATGTCCATTATGACCTTGAGGTCCTTCTCATGTGCCTTCTCCACATAAGTCTTGAAGAGGTCGTTGTCTCCGAAACGAGGATCGACATGATAATAATCCGTGCATGCATAGCCATGATAAGTGACTACCGGCAGATTGTCCTCAAGGAGAGGAGTACACCAGATAGCCGTCGCACCAAGCTCGCTGATATAGTCAAGGTGATCGATGATGCCCTGGATGTCACCGCCATGTCGTCCGAAACGTGAGCTGCGGTTGGCCTTTTCCTTCATAGAATCGACAGAGTCGTTGGAAGGGTCTCCGTTTGCGAAACGGTCAGGCATGATAAGATATATCATGTCAGCGGTAGTGAAACTCTTGCGCTCTGCAGAACCCTCCCTGCGGGCAGCGATCTCATATGGATACTTGAATGACTGTCCGTCCTTAGAGAACACGATGTAGTAGGTGCCGGGCTGAGCGTTTGCAGCGACTGCGACATCGACAAAGAGGTAGTTAGGGCTGTCAGCCTTGTTGATCTTCTCAACTGAAACACCCTTGCCGCCTTCGATAGCGACATTGTATTCAGAGATGTTCTCGCCCTGAACCATGAGCTGGAGAGGCATTTTCATGCCCGTCCACCATGAAAGAGGTTCGACACGGGTCACCTGCTCTGCTGTTGCATCAGCCACGGTTGCAGGATCGAATGAGGGGCCCGAGCATGCTGCGATGGCCACTGCTGCTATTGCTATGATTATTTTCTTTACCATATTGCTGTATAGATTCTTCACTTCGTTCAGAATGACAATGAAAAAAATGTTCAGAATGACAATGAAATATTTCGTTCAGAATGATAATGAAATATTATTCTGCTGTGATTTCATAAGACCACGGAGCCTTTAGCTCAACCTTTACAGTCACCTTGTTTTCAGGAAGGGTACGTGTGAATACAAGAGTGCTGTCCTCTGCGGAAACAACCTCGAACTTGCCGCCCTTGTCGCCTGAAGCGAGTGCAGGATTTGCATGACGGATGTCGATGAGTTCCTTGTAGAAGTCGAAGTATTCGTTCTTCTCCCATGCAGGGACATGGTCCTTCTCGAAGAATTCGAATCTCTTGTTCCATCCCATTTCCTGACCTGTGTAGATCAGAGGCTGACCGTTAGGAAGAGTGAATGTGAGGACTGCCATCACCTTTGCGGCATCACCCATTCTCTCGAACTCGGTACCTGCCCATGAGTTCTCGTCGTGGTTGGAAGTGAACATGAGACGGAATGCATCTGCAGGATTGTTAGCAGCATCCTTCGCCACATACTCGAGAAGTTCAGGGATATTCTTTTCGCCACGAGCGATGGAATTCATGAGGTGATGAAGCTCCCAAGCATATGAAGCATTGAAGTCAGAGAAGCTGTGAAGCCTTGGCTCCTCACCCTCTGCAAGCCAGTACATATGCGGATAATCTGCACGGAGGCCTGCGATTGTCTCCTGCCAGAACTCGAGAGGAACCTCGCATGCCATATCGCAGCGGAATCCGTCGATGCCGCGCTCCATCCAGAAACGGAGGGCAGCCTGCATACCCTTCCATACCTCCTTGTTCTCATAATTGAGGTTTGCCGTATCTGACCAGTCTGCTGTAAAAGTGGTATTGCCTTCAGCATCACGCTCATACCAGTCAGGAGCCTGACCTGTCACCCACACAGCATCCGGTGAAGTGTGGTTAGCTACCCAGTCAACAATCACGCGGAGACCGAGTCTGTGAGCCTCTGCCACGAAATTATCGAAATCCTCAAGGGTTCCGAATTCAGGATTGATCGCGCAGTAATCCTTCACTGCATAGTATGATCCGAGTGTGCCCTTGCGGCCTTCAACTCCGATAGGATATATAGGCATGAGCCATACTATGTCCACTCCGAGCTCCGCAAGACGAGGAAGTTCCTGCTGAGCGGCAGCGAAAGTACCCTCCGGAGTATATTGACGGACATTCATTTCATATACCACCGCATTTTCAAGTGGCTGCTGCTTTGGAGCCCGGGTGCATGAAAGCACTGTCAGGACTGCGCAGATTGCAAAAAGTATCTTTTTCATATTCGTTGTATTTGTTTTCTTTTAGATCCCCGGTCAAGCCGGGGATGACGGGAGCCGATGATGACGGGAGCCGATGATGACTGGAGCCGGGGATGACGGGAACCGGGGATGACCGGAGCCGGGGATGACCGGATACTTCATTCGTCATTGCCGGCTTGACCGGCAATCCCAAATTCAGTTTTCAGCAAGAATTGTCGCAGAAGTTGCAGAAGCGGAGCAATAATCACCGGTATAAGCACCGAAACCTTCAGCATCAGCATATCCGTTTTGTGCAAGAACGACATAGTTTCCTTCAGGAATCTCCACCTTCACAGCCTTCTTCGAACCGTTGAGAACCACTGTGAGAGATTTTGCAGAGTCGATCCCTTCGAGACCTTCAATCCTGAAAGCCACCACGTTAGGATTATCCACCTCAATGAAGCGGAGTTTCTCGCGCACGAGCCCGGCGTCTCCGAGACAGAAGCCCGGATGTGCATGACGTATTGCAGCGAGGGCCGAATAATAGTCAACGAGGTCCTTGTACTTCGTCTTGTATGTCCAGTCGATGGCGTTGATCTCGTCCGGCTGGTTGTAGCTGTTCTTCACACCCTGCTTGTGGCGGTAGAGTTCCTCACCGTTGAAGATGAAAGGAATGCCCTGTGAAGTATATACTGCCGTCTGTGCAAGCTTCACCATCTTGAGACGGTCCTTCTCGGAAGCCTTTGTCGCCTCTTCGAGACGGTCGCGGAGACAGTGGTCATCGTGGCAGCTCACATAGCTGACATGCTGCAGAGGACTGTTGGTCCATGCCTCAACTGTAACCTGAGGATGCTTGATTCCGCCTGCGATGCCGAATTCGATGTTTGCCTTGTTGCCTGCCACTCCGTCCATGAAACCGGCATTCTCACAGCCGAGAGGTCCGCGGACAGCGTCACGGATGTTGTCGCTGAACGCTCCGACCTTGTCCATCATGTAGGTATTTGCCTTGAGGGCGATCTGCTCTGCGGGATATGCAGGAGAAGAAGCAGCCCATCCTTCACCGTAGATCACTACGTCAGGATCTATGGCATGAAGCCTCTCGCTGATAAGGTTCATTGTCTCAATGTCATGGATGGCCATAAGGTCGAAACGGAATCCGTCGATATGGTATTCCTTCATCCACCACTCGAGTGACTCGACCATGTATTTGCGGAACATCGCCTGCTCGGATGCAGTCTCGTTGCCGCAGCCTGAGCCGTCAAAATATGTTCCGTCCTCGCGCATGCGGTAGAAATATCCCGGCATCGTGCGCTCGAAACCTGTGTTAGGAGCATGTGTGGTGTGGTTATAGACCACGTCAAGGATCACGCGGAAGCCTGCCTTGTGGAGAGCCTGAACCATCTGCTTGAACTCCTTGATACGGGTCACAGGGTTGTATGGATCTGTAGAGAATGAGCCCTCGACTGCGTTGTAGTTGAGAGGCTCGTAACCCCAGTTGTACTGATTGTCCTCAAGACGGGTCTCGTCGATGGTAGCGAAGTCTGTCGAAGGAAGGAGCTGTACATATGTCACTCCGAGTTCCTTGAGATGGTCGATACCTGTTGCGAGACCGTCAGGGTTCTTCGTACCTTCCTCTGTGAGAGCGAGATACTTGCCCTTGTTGTCAATTCCCGAAGTCTGGTGAACAGAAAAATCCCTGTGCTGGAGTTCATAGACGATGATGTCTGAAGGATCGATCTTCGGGCTCTTGTCCTCTGCCCAGCCTTCAGGATCAGTGTCGGCCCAGTCGATTACGGCTCCATGCTGTCCGTTCACGCCTACAGCCTTGGCAGCTATACCGGCTGTTTCATCGAGCCACTTTCCGTCTATGCACACGGAGAATGTGTAGAAAGAGCCTTTGATGTCCTCCTTCACTACGGCCTTCCAGAGTCCGTTTCTTGATTTCTTCATATCCACAGTCATGAAGGCAGATTCGCCGACAGACTTGTAGAGACGAAGCTGAACAGCTTCCGCTGCAGGAGACCATATGGTAAAATCGGTTGAATTGCCGTTGTAAACGCATTCTTCAAGTGTCTCGGCAGGCACAGGAAAGCCTTCCTGAGTGGCACATGAAACAGCAACGGCAGCTAAGGTAATCATCAGAACTGTCTTGATTATCAGTTTCATAATTTTGTTTATATTTTCCGGTTGTTATGTGGCAGTCAATCTGTCAGAACGGGCAGAGCCCGATAATGACATCTTACGAATATAGCCATAAATCCGCATATGGCCATACTTTACTGACGAATGGTCGGAAGTTTATGACGAACGGCGTATTTTTACCGATGAAACAAACCAAGAACGGCCCCGGATTTTTGTCCGAGGCCGTTTCAAATCACATTAAACAATCTATTATACCGTTATTTCCACTGCAGCGAATTCGCTCCATATTTATTTTCATTCTTCACAGTCATCTTGGAATCTTTCGTCTGCCATCCATTACCATTATGGACGATGAAATTCAATTCCTTTCCGACATATTCTTTCGGAATTCCACCTGTAAAAGTGAAGGTGGAAGCATCATATGCCATAGCCGTGCCAGGCCAGTTTCCCTTAATATTATTACCGGACGCATCCCAAACATACAGATATGCCACTTCGCCCCACCATTGCTTGTGATTGTCATTATCAAGAATGAATATAAACGGCACTGTAGTATTCTGATCAGGTATCTCGACCTCAACTTCCGGAATCTCAACTTCACCTTCTGCTGCTGTAGAAGGATCAGCATCAGGAGCCATGACATATACCTTCATGCCTGCCAGATCAAACCAGATATCATAAGTTCCTGCTTCAACAGTCATATTGCCTGATCCTCCCCCAGCGATGACAGCATAATAGTAACCTGCCTTGACCTTGCCTGCTTTTGATACACCAATATTCTTTGCATCATTATTTTCCCAGGTCTTGTTCGCACGTATCTTGAATTCGCCCTCTTCTGCAAACTCGACATCACGAGCCACAAACATATCGCCGGATTTCTCCATTTCGATATCATTTGCCCATGCTGAACCCACGCAATCACCTATCACGCCCCAGACATCATCTGATTCAACGGCAGGGTCATCCTCCGGCATAGCGGCTCCGGCCGGGACGATGACGAATTTATCTGTTTCCGGATTCAGATAGACATCGAACTTGTCTGTAGCTGACGCACCCTCAACATAGATATTCTTGCCTCCATCATTCCAGTACCATGACCAGGAGTTCACGGAAAGTTTACCAGGAGTTTCCGTATCGCCATAACCGCCTCTCCATGCTGTGCCATCCTGAATGAACTGGAAACCGGTTGAAGAGCTCTTGTCTTCGGCATCATCCTGAGCAGTGAAGTTAAGGCCTGAGATACCGCGATAGACATAAAGACCGTTTTCAAGAGTCATAGGATCTGCTGTCTTATCCCAACCATTGAATGTACCCACTACAGACCAAGGTGCAATCGGATCGCCGGAATCCGCATCAGTACCGATGGTTCCCATGTCATATATCACATTGCGGTTGAATGTCGCGCTTGATTCATATTTCTTGACATCCTTACCGTTGAGGGATACAGTAAAACCGTTCGGGAATGTTGTCGGAGCAATCGCCACATAGTAAACCGAACCTTTCACAAAAGCAGTTCCCTCGCCGGGATAGAAATCAACCCACTGTGAGACTTTGTTTCCTTCACCCTCGGCAACACCGGTCAATACAGGAATTCCCGTTGTCATTGCAGCAGAAAAAGTTCCCGAAATGTCACCGCCATCATTTGCATAAATACATGCTGCAGTGATATTCTCGGCACCCATCGTAAATTTGAGAAGCGCCACGGCATTCTTGAATGACAAAGTCGAATTTTCCGTATATGCCACTGCAACAGCAGCATTAGGATCGAAAGTTCCCGCTTTCGGATACTGCTTCGACGGTATATTAAGGACACCTACTGTCTTAGTTTCAAGATCAGCAGCATAAGGGGTGCTCCCGGCAGGGTAAACCGCCATTACGGCACCTGTCTCAGTGTATTCCCCGTTACCGCCGTTATATGTAAAAGTCGTTGTCAATGATGGAACTGTAACATTTTCAGATCCGAACCAATAAGCCTTGCTTCCTACGATCTGAATCCACTCTTCGCCTGACCACTTGGTCTTGAGAGCGTCACCATCCAGCACAGTCTTGGTGTCGGCGCCATCGACATATGCTTTGAATGTTACAGCTTCGGTCTGAGGAGTTTCTACCGGAATCTCCTTCTGGCATGCAAACAGGGCTGATACAGCCATGATTGAAAGAAAAATCTTCTTCATGATCTTTTCATATTTACTGTTACACATTACCATCCGAAATCCTGTTCTTCCCACTGTTCGAATGTACCTGACTCGCAGAGAACGCCCTCTGCCTCGACTTCAACGACCTCGATATAAGGTGCTTCATACATTGTCCTGTTCATATCATGTATAGTTTTGCTTGTTTATATTCATATTTTTCGGATTCCCCGACTCGCTTTCGCTCGCTCGGAATGACAGTGTGATCATCCCTAATGCGGGCCATTAAGGCTATTCCTTGACCAGGATATAGAACTGGCCTTCAGACATTACAGGGTTATGATTGTCTCCGGTCCATACAGCATCGCTGCCGTACTGCTTCCATGTGCCTCCTTCCGGGAGCTGTACTCCGATGGTCTGAGTTCCCTTGCCGAAGTTGCCGAAGAGAGCGAACTGCTTCCCGTCGCCGGCCTTGGCGAACATATAGCGACCGGTCTGCTCGTTACCGCCCACATACCAGCGGAAGTTGACATCATTGTCGAAGAAACGCGGATATTCCTTGCGGAACTTCAACAGATAGGCGTAGGTGTCATACAGCGCCTTACGCTCGGCGACAGCCATATACTCATCTGTCTTGCATGGTTTCTTGCCTGTACGGCCGTTTTCTTCGATGGAGATATCATAGCCTATCTCACCGAACTGCCATATCATCTTCGGACCAGGTGTGAGAAGGAAGAAGGCCGCATTGATCTTTGCACGTTCTATCCTTGTTGCGAAATCGATGGTCGAGCCGTCATATGCCCACTGACCTTCATAGTTGATTCTCTGCTCGTCATGGCTTTCCATATAGCCCACCAGACCACCGAAATGCTGCCAGTCGTTCATCATGCCGGAGCTTCCGAAAGTGTTGGTCACACCGGTGAAATCGGCCTGCGACATATCCCTTTTCATAGCCTTCGAATAAGGATGGTTCATGTTTCTCCACACCTTGATTCCATCCTTTCCGAGCTCATAGTTCTCGTCATCCACGAAGTGCTCGCAGATCATCACAGCGCTGTTGTCAACTGACTGGATATGAGCATTATACTCCTTGAGATAATCCACTCGGTTCTGGTCGTAACTGCCTTCCGTTCCGCTGTTCTGGGTGAATCCCTTGGAAAGGTCGAAACGGAAACCGTCTATCTTGTACTCTTCCATGAGATAGGTCAGGCTTCTCTTGACATGGTCGCGCACCATAGGGTTGGCATGATTCCAGTCATGATAAACGCTCCACTGGTGCGGTGCATAGACATTGAAGAAAGGATTGTTCGACGCCGTCTTGTCACCATCCCAATACATCGCAGCGTATGGATGGACACCTGTCGCATGGTTATATACTACATCGAGAATCACAGCCATGCCTTTCTGATGACATGCATCGATGAAAGCCTTGTAGTCATTGCGCGTGCCGTAAGCCTTGTCCATTGCGAAATAAGCATGGGTGCCGTAGCCCCAGCTGTCGTTGCCTTCGAATTCCTGGATAGGCATGAGCTCGATGGCGTTGACTCCGAGATTCTTGAGATAATCAAGCTTGCCCATCGCAGCCTTGATGCTTCCCTCACCATAGGCATTGTCGGTGAAGTCACGGACGAGAAGTTCATAGATCACAAGGTCGTTCTTGTCCTCGATATCGTAGTCCTCCACCTGCCAGTCGTATTCGTCCCTGTTGATCTTGAATGCGGAAATGAAACCGCTGGCGCGGCCATAATGGTTTTCTCCGAATTCGGCAGTAAGACCGGGATAGGTATTCGAAGAAATCCACTGGTCGTTATTAGTATCATAAAGGATCTCTGTATAAGGGTCGAAAGTCGTGGCTGTCACATTGCTGCCGTAGCCGAGCTGATACTGGAACTTGTACTGTTTGTCCGGATCCAGACCGGTGAGGGTGATCCACCAGCAGCTCTTCTCGTCATCATAGACCATTTCCTTCGGATAACCGGCTCTGTCGCCCCACCAGTTCTCATCCCAGAGAAGGTTGCAGAAGTCGTGCGGCTTGCCCGTATTGTCCCTGTCATAGAGAACAAGAGTCACGGTCGAATTGTCGAGATAGTTGATTCCATGTTCCAGACCTGCAGGCATGGTGGTCTCATAGCCGTACAGATCATCCTGCACCTTGAGGAAATTGTCGGAAGACTGCCTGGTTCCGTCTGCATTACGGGCCAGGATTCCGATCCTCTGGACAGGAGTCTCGCCTGAAGCGAAATATTCACGAGGATTGTCGATCGGCAGACACCACAGCTTTTCGCCTTCAACCTTGGTCAATCTGTATTTTTCCGAATTGTCGCCCCACTCCGATCCATGGCTTTCCACAGCTCCGTTCTTGAGCCATATATGTGCATACAGGTCACCTGTCTGAGAATAAAGTTCGTCGTTTTCACCC
>JAFUQW010000141.1 GCA_017472115.1 Bacteroidales bacterium
ACTTTATGATGTGCGGCAGGCTGAGAAGCCATGACCGCTTTTTTGACCTTAAAGATAGTATGTGGGCTTGATTTTTATTACAACGGGCGTAAAAACGAAAGTTTTTATGTAAGTTTGTCGGATGTACCAGAACAGGAATACGTATAATTGAGCAGGCCGATGAGACTATGGAGATTTCCTTACAGGAAATACGGTTGTCTCAAGAACTGCTGATGCCTGCAAAGATGTTTATGCATGGTGATGATCTGATTGTCTATCATTGTGAAGGAGACACATTGTTTTCAATGATAGCAAATGTTCTATTGATATTTTAGAAGAAAAGAAATGAGAATGTTATTGAAAATAATGATGGTCGCGTATGTGGCTATTTCGGTGCTTGCCTGCAGAAATACCACTACAGACGAGTTGAAGGACGGAAAGGCCGTTGCCGTACCGGAAGTGAACGAAGTCGAGGTGATTACTTTAGAAAGGACGGACTTCGCCAACCAGTTGTTGACTAACGGCAAGCTGAAGGCGGTACGTAGGGCCTCGCTGTCGTTCGGAGCAGATGGTGTCGTGTCGGCTTTGAATGTGTCGAACGGCGGGAGAATCGCTGCAGGAAATGTGATTGCTCAACTCGACAGGCCGGATCTCAAGTTGTCCCTGGAAGCAGCCCAGATTGCCTTGGAGAAGGCTGAACTGGATTTCTATGATGTGCTTGCAGGTCAGGGG
The DNA here is from genome assembly GCA_017472115.1 of Bacteroidales bacterium. Next base: position 712 of record JAFUQW010000141.1, read on the forward strand.
TATGCCGCTAAGGACACTGCTGGCGTACCGGATAATGTTCTTGCTATGGCAAAGATGCGTTCGGGCTACACATCTGCAAAGAACAGTCTTGAACGGGCCCGACTTGACTATGAGGGTGCAGTCCTTAAGGCTCCGTACGACGGAAAGGTCGCAGACCTTAAGCTGAAGAAGTATGACAGGACTACGGCTGATTCTTTCTGCATCGTAATCGACGACACACACCTTGATGTGGATTTCTCGGTGATGGAGTCTGAATATGCATTTCTGGAGAAAGGATTGCTGGTAAGGGTGATTCCTTTTGCGGATCCTTCAAAGTCTGTTGTGGGCAAGGTCAGCGAGATAAATCCGACCGTTGACAAGAACGGTCAGATTGCAGTCCGTGCCACTGTCCGTAATGACGGATCGCTGATCGACGGCATGAATGTAAAGGTAATCGTGGAGCGTATGATGCCTGGACAGTTAGTGGTGCCGAGAAGTGCAGTCGTTGTACGTGACAATCTCGATGTGCTGTTCACTTATACTGATGACGGAGTTGCGCATTGGACATACGTAAACATTGTCCGTTCGAACGGAGATTCGCACGTGGTGACTGCCAACACCGACAGAGGTGCGAAACTCAATGAGGGAGACAAGGTGATCGTCAAGGGCAATCTTAACCTTGCCGACGGATCGAAAGTACAGTTAAAGAACTAAGATTATGCTGAAGACCCTGTTGGACAGACCGATTTCCGTGACTATGATGATGCTGGTGGTGGTCGTGCTCGGAATTGTGAGCACGAGGCTTCTGCCTGTGTCGTTGATTCCTGATGTGGATATTCCTTACATCACCGTTCAGGCCGTATCATCTCAGATGTCTGCCCGTGAGATGGACGAGAGTGTTGTCAGGACTCTCCGTCAGCAGCTGATGCAGGTTAACGGCGTCGAGGACATCACTGCCGAATCCCGTGACGGTGTCGGTACAATAAAGATGACGTTCAGCCACGGCTCTGATATGGATTATGTCTTTGTTGAAGTCAATGAGAAGATCGACAGGTGCATGTCGGCTCTTCCCGACATAGACCGTCCCAAGGTGCTGAAGGCGAGTGCGACCGATATTCCAGCCTTCTATATAAACATGACGCCTGCAGATGATACGGATGAGGCCTTTCATCGTATGAGCCGCTTTGCTCAGGATGTGATCAGCAAGCGTCTCGAACAGCAGGAAGAGGTGGCCATGGTGGATGTGAGCGGATATGTCGATGACCAGATCATGATAATTCCTGACCATAGGAAACTGGATCAGTTGGGACTGACCCGGCAGCAGTTCGAGAATATCGTGAATTCTTCCAATATACATCTCGGTTCATTGACTATCCATGATGGCCAGTACAGATATAATGTCAAGTTTCTTTCAAGCGTAGGCACCGTCAGCGACATAGAGGAAATATGGTTCCGTATCGGCGACAGAGTGATGCAGATAAAGGATGTTGCAGTGGTGGAGCAGCAGCCGGCCAAGATGACTGGACTTGTGCGTTCCGACGGTAAGCGTGCCGTGTGCATGGCTGTGATAAAGCAGAGTGATGCGAGAATGGCCGATCTGCGCAGAAGTATGGACGCCATGATGAATGACTTCTCGCGCGAGTACCCGGAGATAGAGTTCACTGTGACACGTGACCAGACCCAGCTTCTCGAGTATTCTATAAACAACCTTGTGCAGAATATAGTTGCGGGAATCCTGCTTGCGTGTCTCGTGATCTTCCTCTTTATGAGGGATTTCCGCTCTCCGGCCCTCGTGTCCCTTACTATGCCGGTAGCCTTGATATTCTCTATGGCTGTATTCTATGTGGTTGGGATCTCCATCAACATTATCTCGCTGTCCGGACTCCTGCTCGGAGTAGGTATGATGGCCGACAACACCATAATCCTTGTCGATAACATTACCGGAAGATGGCTGAGAGGTGAAGTCTTGAGAGAAGCCGTGATCAAAGGAACCAAAGAAGTCGCAGGACCGATGCTCAGTTCCGTACTTACGACTTGCGCCGTATTCATTCCTCTTGTGTTTGTCAGCGGAATTGCAGGCGAACTTTTCTTTGATCAGGCTATGGCGGTCACGGTTGTACTTCTGACATCATACGTGGTTACTCTGACTGTGATCCCTGTATATTATTATTGGTGGTACAGGAGGCTCCCGTCCTACAGACCGCATCCTTTGCTTGAACGCATATCCTTCGATGAACCTCTCCGCAGATGGGATGAGAGAGTTATGGAATGGTTCATCGACCATAGGGCTGTGGCATGGAGCATCCTTGCAGTCTCGGCAGCCGGTATGGTGTTCTGCTTTGTCCTGATGCCAAAGGAAAGGCTGCCTGAGATGACATATACTGAAACTGTAATGACCATCGACTGGAACGAACAGATAGGAATCGAGGAGAACGAACGCAGGGTTGCAGGACTGGAGGAATTGGTAAGAGCCGAAAGCAGTCAGATCACTTCCATGGTAGGAATGCAGCGATTCGTGTTGGGCCACAGCGGAGAACTGGGAGTAAGTGAGACATCGGTCTATGTGAATTGCAGTAGCATGGATATATTGGAGGGCGTCAAGGCTATGCTTGCAGAAACCGTATCGGAACTTTATCCTTCTGCTGTGTATGGCTTCGAAGTATCCGGGAATATCTTCGACGCGGTGTTCGCTGACAAGGAAGCGCCTTTGACTGCAAGGATAAGGCCTGCTTCTCTTCCGCGCCTTGAAGTTGAGGGACTGCGTACGCTTTTGGGCAGAATCCGTGAGGGACTGCCTGATGTGCATATTGAGGATGTGCCCGTAAAGACAGACGTCCTTTTCATTGCAGATCCGCAGATGATGACCTTGTATGACATATCATTCTCGGAACTGTCGTCTCTTCTGAAGAATTCCCTGAACGAGAACCGCCTCTTCTCTATCGTTCAAGGTGCAAGGACGGTGCCTGTGCTTACAGGCGATGATGCAGGAAATCTTGCGGAGATACTTTCCGGGAAGTTCATTGTCAAGGACGGATTCAGGATACCGGTGTCGGAACTTATGCGTCAGACCTATATCGAGGATTTCAAGACCGTGGTGTCAGGTGCAGAGGGCAATTATTATCCTTTGGAGATAGATGCGGATGATGTGCCGCAAGTGATGGACGCAGTGGATTCGGTGGTGAGAGGGGATGACGGGTATGAAGTAAGCTACAGCGGGGCGTGGTTCTCTAATAGGAAGATGGTTCTCGAGCTCCTGCTTGTGCTGATTGTGGCAGTAGTGCTGCTATATCTGATCCTGGCTTCTCAGTTCGAATCTCTTCTTCAGCCGCTGATAATCCTCTCGGAGATAGTCGTGGATGTGTTTGCATCCCTGCTTGTCCTGTGGGCCATGGGGTTGAGCATCAATCTGATGTCTATGATAGGCCTGGTTGTAATCAGCGGAATCGTGATCAACGACTCCATCCTGAAGATAGATACGATCAACAGGATGAGGAAGGAGGGCATGCATCTGCGGCAGGCTGTGACGGAGGCAAGCAGCAGGAGGATGAAGGCAATCATAATGACTTCGCTCACGACAATTCTTGCTGTCTGTCCTTTCCTCAGCCGGGGCAATATGGGCGACGATCTGCAGTATCCGATGTCGATTGTTATCATAGTGGGTATGAGTATAGGTACTCTTGTGAGTCTGTTTGTGCTTCCGGCGCTTTATTATTCCATATATCATAGGAAAGAGATAAAGTCTGTCATTCCGAGCGAAGTCGGGGAATCTGATGAGTATAGATGAATATGAGACGGATTTCATCATTCTCTGTATTGTTGGTAATGGTTGTGCTATCCGTAATCGGCATAGCCTCGCTTCCTATGCTCAATATCCAGTACAAGCCTTCGTTGCCGGGCAGGACAATGACAGTTTCCTTCTCTTATCCGGGAGCATCTCCGGAAATTATAGAAGCTGAAGTGACCTCAAGGATCGAAGGAATCATGGCACGTATGTCCGGGAATACCGGCACTTCATCGGTGTCATCCCTCGGCTACGGCAGCGCATCGGTCACCTTCAGCAGACGTACGGATATGACGGCAGCGCGTCTGGAACTGGCTTCTGCACTCAGAAACATATATTCCGAACTGCCTGACGGAGTGTCCTATCCGTCCATATCCCACGATGCATCAGGCCGTAAGACTTCTACAGCCGTTTCGTATCTTATAAAGGGTAGCATGCCTTCTCAGGAAATAGAGAAATATGTCCGCGAACATATTATGCCCGCCATTTCATCTGTGGAGGGTGTTGACAATGTATCCTTATATGGTGCGACTCCTTATCATTGGGTGATAACATTCGATGCTGCCAAGGCAGCTTCAGCCGGAGTTGATGCTGCCGATATAGCAGCAGCATTCCAGAATGCATATTCAGAGAACCTGACAGGTATCTCTGATGCCGGGAACGAAACCGTAGCAGTAAGGCTTGCCTCAATGAATGGTGGCGAGGACTTCGGAAGCATACCTGTAAAGAACGCTGAGGGACGGATCATCTTTCTCCGTGATCTTGCTGACTGGAAATATCAGGAGTCCTTGCCGGCATCATATTACAGAGTGAACGGACTCAATACGATTACTCTTTCTACGAGTGTTGCGGGAGACGTAAATCTTCTGACCGTTACTGAGGAAATCCGCGAGACGATGCTTGAACTGCAGCGGAATTTCCCGCAAGAAATCACAGCAAGCATAGCTTACGATTCTTCAGAGTATGTGTCAGCTGAATTGGACAAGATATATATGCGTACAGGCCTGTGTATCCTTATTCTTCTGCTTTTCGTGTTCCTCGTGAGCCGTTCATGGAGGTATATGGTCATTATCGTCCTGACGCTTGCCGTGAATCTTCTGATTTCCCTTGCTATATATGCATTTGCGGGGATAAGTATCCATATATATACTCTTGCCGGTATCACTGTCTCGCTCGGAATTGTGATTGATACATCTATCGTTATGATAGACCATTACTCCCGTTTCCGTGACAGGAAGGCTTTCCCGTCAGTAGTAGCCGCCACGGTCACGACGGTTGCCGCACTTCTGATGGTGCTCCTGCTTCCTGAAAGCGAAAAAGCCAACCTGAAGGACTTCATATATGTGATTATACTGAATCTGTCGGTTTCCCTTATCGTGTCATGGCTTTTTATTCCGGCACTCATGGAGTATCTCCCTGTCCGTTTCTCAGATGCTTCATCGGCTTTCAGGAAGAAACGTCGTCATGTCAGAAACCTGAAACGTTACGGAAGATATATAGACTGGGGAAGGAAGCACCGGTGGGTATATATAACGGTATTCGTACTGGCTTTCGGATTGCCGTTATGTGTGCTTCCGACCGCTTCCAGACTTGAAAGCATTCAGGACAAAAGCTTGTGGCAGAGGGGAGTGGAGAAATTTGTGTCGTGGAAGCCATACGAAGAAAACCGTCAGATCATAGACAAGATTGCCGGTTCATCATTTGCAGCCTTCCATAGGGCCCTGGGCCGTTCGAATTTCTATCGTGAGCCTCAGCAGAATACCCTTCATATCCATGCAGGCATGCTTGAGGGATGTACCGTACATCAGCTCAATGAGGTGGTAAAGTCTATGGAGAATTACCTTGCCGGCTTTGACGAGATAAAGGTATTCACTACAAATGTCACTTCATACGACAATGCATCCATTACAGTAGAGTTCAAGCCTGAATTCGAGAATACATCATTCCCTTTGCATCTGAAGGCGCAGGTGACATCGATGGCTATCAATTTCGGCGGGGCCAACTGGTCGGTTTACGGTATAGACGAAAACGGATTCAACAACAACATCGTAACGAATTATAAAAGCCATAGGATTACTCTTACGGGATATAACTATCAGGAACTTGAAGGTTATGCCGAGTATCTGAAGAAATATCTCTCAGTCAACAGAAGGGTTTCAGGAGCGGAAATCTGGGGCGCGGGATGGAACGGCAGGCCACGTACGGAGTTCAATATGTCGTATGATTTCGAGAAGATGGCTCTTGCAGGCATATCTCCGTATTCCTATTATTCTGCCTTACATTCCCAGCTTTATGACGAGGTCGTGACCTCTGTCAATACCGATGGGGAGATCACTGAGGTCGTCCTGCGTTCGTCCGATCTGGATGATTACGACTACTGGCATGTACTTAATGTACCTGTAAGCACAGATGAGTTGTCTGTTCCGCTTTCGTCGGTCGGGAGCATAGAAAAACGTCGGTCCGGCATAAGCATATCCAAGAATCTGCAGTCATACGAACTGAATGTATGTTTTGATTTCATCGGAAGCTATGAATTGTCACGCAGGGTGATAGGGGAGGCTGTCGATCACATGAATGACGTCATTCTTCCTGTAGGATACAAAGCGCATGATACGCAAGGAGGATGGTGGGAGGAAAACAAGGAGATGTATGCATGGCTGATATTCCTGATAATAGCTGCGATATTCGTTGCTCTTGCAGTCGCTTTCGAATCGTTGAAGTATCCTGCTGCCGTCATATTCATGATACCGGTCTCATTCATCGGTCTCTTCCTTACATTCGGGCTTTCGGATCTTTCCTTCGATCAGGGAGGATTCGCTGCCTTCGTGATGCTGTCCGGCATCGTTGTAAATGCCGGTATATATCTGATACATAGCTATATGAGTGTGTCGAACGAAAGTGGAGTCATCGTGCGTTATGGAATACGTAGTTATCTGAAGGCTTTCAGCCGTAAGTTCCGCCCTATATTGCTTACGATAATTTCGACTGTCCTCGGCCTGATACCTTTCCTTACGGACGGCCCGGAAGAAGTGTTCTGGTTTGATTTTGCTGTCGGCACCATTTCCGGAATGCTCTTCTCTATAATAGCCGTGGTTCTCGTTCTTCCGGTTTTCGTCGTCAGAACTGATTCCTTTGGAGATCGAGGATAATATGATTATTTTTGCCGTCAGAGTTTCGAATTCATGCATCTGATAGACTCATACATCGTATATCTCAGGAATGTCAGAAGATATTCCGAAAGGACGGTGTGTATATATAAGGAAGTATTGGACAGATATGTAGAACGTGTATCAGATGGTTCTACGGATTTTTCAGACAAGGATTTGATTGAGTCTTTAAATGTGTCTGAAATAAGGAGTTATGAGGTTTATCTCATGAATGACTGCAAAATGATTCCACGTACGGTCGGTCTTCATCTCTCGGCCTTGAGCGGGTTCTGCCGCTACCTTGTGAATCGGAATCTTATGAAATCCAATCCGGTGAGGTTGGTTGCCAAGCCAAAGGTGGAGAAGAGGCTGCCTTCATTCTATAAGAAGGAATCGATGGAGGAATATTTCAGTAATTCCGAGCATTCTGTTTCCCGTGAGGAACTTGACGGATTTCTTCAGGCTCCGCTGTCCGTTTCCGGAAAGAAGGCATACGAAAAGAGGCTTGCAAGGCTTATTGTCTCGGCCTTGTATTCTTTGGGAATCCGTCGCTCGGAACTTATCGGACTGACCGTCGGGAATATTGATTTTGGCCGAAAAGTTGTCAAAGTTCGCGGAAAAGGCGATAAAATGCGAGAAATTCCGCTCATAGTTTCATTGTCTGAAGAAATTTTATTATATTTGGAAGCAGTTGAGGCTTTGTGCGGAGGGGAAAGGTCTTTGAAAGAACCGCTTCTGGTCACGTACAAGGGTGCAGCCCTGTATCCGTCGTATGTTGACAGGGTGATAAAGTCTGAGCTTAAGGATGTCAAAGGCATCACAGGACGCAGGTCCCCTCATGCCTTGAGGCATTCTCTTGCAACCGAACTGATGAATGAGGATACAGACCTTAATTCCATCAAGGAACTTCTCGGACATTCGTCACTTGCGGCTACTCAGATCTATACCCACAGCAGCATTGCCCGACTCAAGGATATTTATAAACAAGCCCATCCAAGGGCAAAAAACGGAGGTAAACATGGAGATTAGAGTTCAATCCATCAAGTTCAATGCAGATCAGAAATTGCTGGACTTTGTAGAGAAGAAGTTCTCAAGAATCGAGAAATTCTACGATGCGATTACAGGAGTGGATGTAGCGCTTTCATTGCTTCCAGACCACGAAAACAAGAATGTAAAGGTGCAGGTGAACATTCCAGGAAGCACCATCGTGGTGGAGAAGAATGCAAAGACCTTCGAAGATGCAGTTGTTGACTGCGCAGACATTCTTAAGGAGAAACTTGTGAAAGTAAAGGAGAAAAGAGCAGAATAAACTATTCAGACTTTAAGGCAGCACCTTCCGGTGCTGTTTTTTTTATGTAGTTTTTGGTCATATTTTACGTCTAAAATATTACCTTTGTAAGATTATGGCAAAAGGATTCACAGAAACCGATACCCTATGCAGGGATATAGTGAGGGATGCCCGCAACGGCATATTCAAGCCGGTTTATCTTCTGATGGGAGATGAACCGTATTATGTTGATATGGTGTGCGATGCTATCCTTGAGCATTGTCTCGACGAGAGCGAGCGTGATTTCAATCAGACGGTGTGCTATGGTGCAGATGTGGATGCCGACGCGGTGATAACAGCTGCAAGGCGTTATCCTATGTTCGCGGAGAGGCAGCTGGTCGTGGTGAAGGAGGCCCAGATGATGAAGAGTCTTGAGGAAATCGCCCTCTACTGTCAGAAGCCTCTGGAATCAACTGTGCTTGTCCTTGCCATGCATGGTGCATCTGCCGATAAGCGCAAGTCTCTCTACAAGACTGTTTCCAAGATGGGTGTCGTGGTGGAATCCACGGCCCTGAGGGACTATGAGATGCCGAAATGGATATCCATGTTCTATCAGACGAAGGGACTCAGGATTGCCCCGGATGCCGCGGCCCTGCTTGCCGAGCATGCCGGCACCGATCTCAACAAGATTGCCATAGAGACGGAAAAGATGCTCAAGAATCTGCCTGAAGGTACTGTGGAGGTGTCGGCAGCTGACATAGAGAAGAATGTCGGGATAAGCCGTCAGTTCAGCATCTTCGAGCTGACTAAGGAACTCTCGATGAAGAATTCGGCAAAGGCTTTGCGTATAGCTGCTTATATCGGTTCTTCTGCAAAATTTGCCATGCCGATGGCAGTAAGTGCCTTATATACGCATTTCTACAGGATACTGAAATATGGAGCTCTTCTGATGAAGAACCCTCGTCCCGGCAATGACCAGAAGGCTAAGGTTCTCGGTGTGAACCCGTATTTCTTTTCGGAATATGACACTGCCGTGCGCAACTACCCTCTGAAGAAATGTATGGCCGCCGTGGCCCTTCTCAAGGAATATGACTATAAGGGCAAAGGCGGAGATGTGGGTGAGGCCACTCCGGCGGAACTTATGGTAGAATTGACCGCAAGACTGTTAAATTTATAATATTATGGGACTTATTCAATGTAAAGATGTCTGCAAGAGCTTCGGTGAAAAGGTTGCTCTTGATCATGTGTCGGTTGATATCCCCAAGGGCAAGATCTTCGGCCTTCTCGGACCTAACGGTGCCGGAAAGACCACTCTTATCCGTATCATCAACCGCATCACCATTCCAAATGGAGGCGAAGTGCTCTTCGACGGACGCCCGATCACTCAGGACGATGTCGAGAAGATAGGATACCTTCCTGAAGAGCGCGGTCTTTACCGCAAGATGAAGGTAGGGGAGCAGGCCATGTATTTTGCTCAGCTCAAGGGAATGAGCTCACGTGAAGCTGCAAAGGAACTCAAGAAATGGTTCGTGCGCTTCGGTATCGAAAGCTGGTGGAACAAGAAGGTGGAGGAACTGTCAAAGGGTATGGCCCAGAAGGTCCAGTTCATCACTACCGTGGTCCACAAACCTTCGCTTCTCATTCTTGATGAGCCGTTTTCTGGTTTCGACCCGGTGAATGCACAGCTTATCCGTGAGGAAATCCTGCGTCTGCGTGATGAAGGAGCAACGATCATCCTTTCGACCCACAATATGGAGTCTGTGGAGGAACTCTGCGACAATATCGCCCTCATCAACAAGTCTCATGTGGTGATCACAGGAGGAGTTGACGAAATCCGTCACAAATACGGCAACAACAATGTGGAACTGATATATACAAGTTCTACGGCTCTCAAGGCTGAGCTCGGAGTATATACAGTGCTTTCTGATGATGACGAGTCGGGACGTCATACAGCAGTCCTCGCCATTGAGAGCGGTGCTTCTGTAAATGATGCTCTTGCTGCGGTCCTCGGTCAGGGAGTCATGGTCAATTCATTCAAGGAACTCGTTCCGAGGATGAACGATATTTTCATCAAACTTGTAACAGAGGAGGAGTAAGCCATGAAATTCAGAAACATAGGAACAATCATCTCACGCGAATATCTTACCAAGGTAAAGAAGAAGTCATTCCTTCTCACAACATTCCTTGTACCTGTATTTTTTGCGGCAATGTGCATCCTGCCGAGTGTGATAATGTTTATGGCCAAGGATACGGGAAAGCGGGTGGCCGTCGTTGACCAGTCCGGTATCGTAATGCCATACTTAGTTGATACGGAGTCTGTTGATTATATTGACCATTCTGCTGATGATCCGGACAGTCTGAAGGCTCATTTCAATGATTATGGCGTCGATGCCCTTGTCGTGATCTCACCTCTCGACGAGGTCAAGCGTACCGTGACAGTAGCTTCTTATTCGGAAAAGCCTCTGAGCATGGACATGAAGGAAGGGGTTACTTCAAAGGTCAATGATGCTGTGGAGGACTATCGTCTGGCCCAGTATCAGATTTCCGACCTCAAGCAGATAATGGAGGATATAAAGTCTGATGTATCCATGTCAACTTTCACCCTTTCTGAGTCAGGTGAGGAGAAAATCACATCTTCTGAGGTCTATATGATCATTTCGATGCTGCTTTCCATCATCATCTATATGTTCATAGCCATGTTCTCGGGTATGGTGATGCAGAGCGTCATCGAGGAGAAGGCGAGCAGGGTAGTTGAAGTGCTGGTTTCATCGGTGAAGGCTACCGAGCTGATGTTCGGTAAGATAATCGGTGTGGCTTGCGTTGCCCTCACTCAATTCTTCCTGTGGATTGTCCTGACTCTTGTGCTCGTAGGAGGATTCTCTGCATTCGGTGGCTTCGACTCCATGATGGGTGACCCTGCTCAGGCGGAGCAGATGATGCAGATGTCGGGCATGGAGGCTTCTATGGGAGCCATGTCGGCAGAGGATATGATGGCTATGGCTCAGGATGAAAGCGAGATGGGTGCTGTCCTCAGCACGCTCAAGGATGTGAACTGGGTGCAGATGATCGTGGCGTTCATAATCTATTTTGCCCTCGGTTATCTTCTCTATGCTTCCTTCTTTGCGGCCATCGGTTCGGCTGTTGAGAACGAGGCTGATACCAACCAGCTTCAGATGCCGGTGACTGTGCCTCTGCTTCTGGCATTCTTCATCGCCATCTATGCATTCAATGCTCCTGACAGTCCTGTGGTATGGTGGGGATCTATGATTCCTTTCACTTCGCCTATAGTGATGCTTGCGAGGATTCCTTTCGGTGTGCCTATGTGGGAGCTTGCGCTTTCGGTCGTGCTTCTGGTGGCAACGTTCATCGGATGCGGATGGGCTTCGGCCAAGATCTATAAGATCGGTATCCTTATGTTTGGTAAGAAGACCGGTTTCAAGGATCTTTGGAGATGGCTCAGACAGAAATGACACTGTCATTTCGAGTGAGCGCGGCGAATCGGGAAATCTTTAGAAACAGTTTAAAATTTTATCATTTGAAATATTATGATGAATTTTCGAGTAGATTTTTTCTGTTTTCAGAGGAGGATAGCGGTGCTGTCTGACGAGGAAAAGAGGAAAGGTATGCCGAAAAGGCGCACAATAGGCAGATAGATTTATTCAGTTTCAACAATTAATGGTTTTCGGAGAAAATTTAAACAGTTTCTTATCTATTGATATATGAAAAAGAGTTTGTTTTTTATTGTTGTTCTGGGACTTGTCAGTGTGACGGTCTTTGGACAGGAGTATCGATGGGAGACGGTGGTTATGGACGGCAGCAGGACGGGATGTACGGCTCCATCAAAGGATAATGTCGCAGAGGCTGTCGGACGCTTCGAAGGCAGGAAGTATATCGCTCCTGACGGCAAGGTCTATAAGAAGAATTCTTCAGTGGCCAGGACTGCACGTGTAGTGCTTGATGCCCAGCCTGCAATGGCAAGGGTCAAGGAAGTGGTCGCTTATTCCGCAAAGCCTATGGAGGCCCATCGTCCGGAAAGCGCTCTCTCGAACTGGTTCATAGACCTTCTGATGAAAAAGACTGAACAGTATTCCGGCAGAAAGGTTGATGTCGGCATCACCAACTTCGGAGGAATCAGGATCGATATGCCGCAAGGCGAGGTGCTGCTCGACGACATGATGTCCATGTTCCCGTTCAAGAACCATCTGGTGTATGCCGAGATCAAGGGTGCGAACCTGAGAAAGATCCTGGAAAGGATGGCTTCAGGACGCTATGAGGTCATCGGAGGAGTCAGGATTGTTGCCGAGGACGGCAGATTGGTTTCAGCTGAGGTCGGAGGTGAACCTCTTGATGACGAAAAGGTATATGGTCTTGCTACGATTTCTTTCCTTATGACGGGAGGTGACGGCATGGCTCTCAAGGACAATACACAGTCTGTGATTGCCTTCGAGGACATAAATATCATCGATGCAGTGCTGGAATATGTCCGCGAGGAGACGGCTGCAGGCAGACCTATCGATTATGAGGCAGACGGACGTGTAACCATTAAAGGGGAGAGAAACAGGCGATGAAAAGATTGATGATAATTTTGGCGTCAGCGGCTCTGTCGTTCGGAGCATACGCCCAGAATCTGACGATTCTTCATCTTAACGATACTCACAGTCATATAGATCCGCAGCGTGCCGGTGAGAAAAAGGGCCATGGCGGTGTGATCGAGCATGCGGCATATATAGACAGTGTCCGTAAGGCGGACGGAGCGCGGAATGTGCTTCTTCTTCATGCCGGAGATTTCAGTCAGGGTACGTCCTATTTCCCTGAGCTTAAGGGTAATATAGAGATTGATGTGCTCAATGCTGCTGGCTATGATGTTGTGACTCTCGGCAATCATGAGTTCGACAACGGCCCGGCTGAGCTTGCCCGCAGACTCAGGAATCTCGATGCTGAAGTCGTATGCGCAAACTATGATTTTACCGGTTCGCCTCTTGAAGGACTTGTAAAGCCGTACGTCATAGTGAAGAAGGCCGGCAGGAAGATAGGAATCATCGGTCTGCTTACTGATATAAGCAGGGTGGTTGACCGTACTCTTATCGCCGGACTTGACTATCAGGAACCTGTGCCTGTAGTGAACAGATATGCTGCTCAGCTGGAGGATGCCGGTTGCGACCTTATCATCTGTCTGAGCCATCTCGGTTATGACGGAGACTGCAGGATAGCCTCCGAACTCGAAGATGTTGACGTAATTGTAGGTGGTCACTCGCATACATGGCTCGACGAAATGACTGTCGTCCAGGACAAGGATGGAGATGATGTCGTCATTGTGCAGGACGGAGACTGGGGACTTGCGATAGGCAGGCTGTCTGTTTCATTCTAAGATCTTCAGGACCGATATGCAGTTTGCAGAATTATTGATAATTGCGACAGGCGTTTCTATGGACGCCTTTGCCGTATCCATCTGTAAAGGTCTGTCCGTACAGAAGGTCAGCCCTAAGCATGTGGCCGCCACAGGAGTCTGGTTCGGTGGTTTTCAGGCACTTATGCCTCTGGTCGGCTATTTCCTCGGTGTCGGTTTTGCAGATTTCGTTGCAAGTGTGGATCATTGGATTGCGTTCATATTGCTCGGCATCATCGGCGGAAATATGATAAAGGAATCAGGGAGCAGAGATGAGGAACATTGTTGTGTCGCCGATTTTTCTGTAAGGACTATGTTCACCATGGCTGTGGCTACGAGCATCGATGCGCTTGCCATTGGTGTATCATTTGCCTTTCTTGATGTGAATATCTGGGAAGCAGTTCTTCTGATCGGATTGACGACCGCAATTTTTTCCGGTGCGGGAGTGCTCATAGGAAATGTCTTCGGCAGCCGCTTCAAGTCCAAGGCAGAGTTTGCCGGCGGGTTCATCCTTGTCGCGATGGGCCTCAAGATTCTTCTTGAACACACTTTGTGACGAAAAGAAGATTTCCGTCGGAATCTGACCTGAGACCGAATATATGGGTGTCGTCCGAAGGGGCGGCACCTAATCTTTTGCGCAGTGTGTCGGTGTCCATCGGAATGTTGCGTGCCGTGACCTCTGCTCGGGGGTATTCCTGAGATATGGCCTTGATGCTCCGCTTGTCGAGAGGGGAGCAGCTTAGGATCCGGAACATCTTTCCAGAAAGCCGGAGGTTCTGACTGTCATTTTCAGATGATAGAATGTAGTAGTGGGTCGATCTGCCGAGCTTTGAGATGCCGTATCTTCTGGAAATCAGATTGAAGGCTCCGGCCTTCATAAGTGCTTTGCCCGGTTCGAATAGGAAGAACAAGGACTCATTCATCTCCTTGTATGACGTAATGGGGCCATTCCCGGCCTGTCCGGCAAGCCTCTCTTCCTCAGGGGTGAAGGTAAAAACACCTCGAGAACCGTCCTTGTGCAGTTCAACCGCCTGTATGGTGTAATCTCCATTCCATTCCCTGTCCATCCATATAAGCAGTTCCTTGCATTCGCCGCCTGCCGCCACGACATGAACCTCGCGACAGCATGTTCCGAGACGCGCGCATGCCATGCTGATGTCCGCCATAGGGGAGAGTTTCAGAAGAACGTGCCGGCAATGAATGAATATCTCATCCTTGAGAGTCAGAACATCCGGGGTACATTCCTCTATAAGAAATACTTTCCTGCCTCCCTCTCCGCGTCTTGCGGGATCCATATATACTATATCAGCTCCGAATCGGGCCAATATCTCTCCCGGTGACTTCTCTTTCCCGCCATTCCGCCCGGTGTCAACGTCATTTCGAGTTGTCTCCTTCGCAACGACAGCGCAATTGACCACCTCGATATTTCCCGTCTCCAGCACAGCAAAATTATGCCTTGCCGCATCACAAAGTTCCGGAAGCATTTCGCAGTATAGCACAGCAGATGCGACTTTAGAAAAATACCATGAATCCACGCCAAGCCCTCCCGTCATGTCGGCAATGCGAGGAGAACCGCATATAGATGAAGCAAGTTCAGCCTTGTAGAGCCCTGTGGCAGAACTGCTGCATTGCTCTGCAGACAATCTGCGCGGGAATATCAGACGTGGCTCTTCGTACCATTCCTGCACCTTGCCTTTCAGTTTCCTGCGGCTCTCGATGCAGTTGACTGCAAGATCCATGTCTATTTCCGGCCATTTCTTCCTGTCAAGTACAAGCCTTGTCACATCGTCTCCTATATGTTCGCTTACAAAGCGTTCCAGTTCTTTCATATATGGTATTTCCCGTAATCCTGCAAATATAGGCAATTAGGATGATAATCTTCACTTTTCTTCCCGATAAAGCTTTGTGGCCTGGACATTGCTTTGCTGCAATCTTGAAAATTTAAAAATTAAAATGGTTATGAAACGAATGATCACATTATTTGCCGTATTGACAGCGTTTGCTTTTCATGCGGTTGATTCAAAGGCATGTACCGGTATATCCCTCACATCTGCCGACGGAAGCAGAATTGTAGCGAGGACGGTGGAGTGGGCGGCTACACCGATGCAGTGCGGATATGTCGTGGCACCACGGGGACATGCACATCAGTCTTATACTCCTACTGGCGATAATGGATTGAAATACAATGCTGTATATGGTTATGTGGGTATTTATACCGAATATGAGCCTTTCGTGGTGGAGGGCATAAACGAAGCAGGACTTTCTGCGGGACTTTTCTTCTTCCCACAATATGGAGAGTATGCACCTTATAATGAGGCTCACAATGCCAAGACATTGTGTGACATGCAGTTTGTGTCGTGGGTACTCTCACAGTTCTCAAGCATAGACCAGGTCAAGGAGGCGATCAAGAACATCGACCTCGTCACCCTCAATCACAAGATCGGAGCAGTTCATTGGAGAATCGCCCAGCCTGACGGACGCATGGTGGTTCTTGAAGTCGTAGCAGGGGTACCTCATTTCTATGAAAACAAGCTCGGAGTCCTAACGAACGCACCGGGATTCCCATGGCACATGACGAACCTCAATAATTATGTCAATCTCGTACCGGGCTCGGCACCTGACAATGAAATAAAGCCAGGCATCACCCTTCAGCCTTTAGGACATGGAAGCGGAATGCTCGGACTTCCCGGAGATTTCACTGCTCCGTCAAGATTTGTCCGTGCAACTTTCTTCCAGACCACCTCACCTGTATGGGCGACCGGTTTCGAGACTGTAGTACAGGCATTCCATATCCTGAACAACTTCGATATTCCTATAGGCAGCCAGCATCTGAAGGCGGATATTCCGAAGAATCTTCCGAGTGCCACCCAGTTTACGGCTGTCACAGACCAGACTGCAATGAAGTTCTATTACAGGACTGCGTGGAACAGCAACATCCGATGCATAGACCTGATGGGCATTGATTTCCATAAGGTCAAATATCAGTCTCATCCTCTTGATGAGGTTCAGCAGCAGCCTGTAGAGATGGTGAAGCTGAAGTAAGGCTTCCGTCCTCAGAAATGGCATGGCCGGCCATAATCTGAGGCTCACCATATATCACCTTTATTTGCATGGTCGCCGGGAATCTGTCTTTAAACAGGCCCCGGCGACGGTTTGTTTGCATAAATGTGTTATCTTCGCAGCCTAATTCACTAATACCTATGGGAAAGATCAGAGTTCCGAACACTTACGTAATCATCTTCACGGTAATCGTCATCTGTGCCATTGCAACCTGGCTTATTCCGGGAGGCAATCCTCAGTCATGGCAGATATTCTCTGCCCTGTATGAAGGATTCAGCCGTCAGGCCGGCATCATCGCCTTTGTCCTCATCATAGGAGGGGCATTCTGGGTAGTGAACAGCACCAAGGCGGTGGATTACGGCATTATGAGGTTCATATCCAAGGCCCGTCGGCTTGAACGTTACTCCCTCGTCCGAAGGATTGGTGTAGGTAACATAGTGATAGTGAGTGTCATGCTTCTCTTCGGTCTTTTCGGAGCCGTATTCGGAATGAGCGAAGAGACCATCGCATTTGTGGCTGTAGTCATTCCGTTGGCTAAATCCTTAGGCTATGACGAGATAGTCGGAGTCTGCATGGTATATGTCGCGGCACATGTCGGATTTGCGGGCGCAATGCTGAATCCTTTCACAATCGGCATTGCCCAGGACATGGCCGGCCTTCCGCTTTTCTCCGGCATAGAATACAGGACATTCTGTTGGATTGTCCTGATGCTCATCACTATAATATTCGTGCTCCTGTATGCATCAAAAGTGAAACGACAGCGCGCTCTGAATGGATTCGATGTCCGGGATGAAATACTTCCTGCCGAGACCATGGAATCCCCGGAAGGTGCTGGAAGACAGGCATGGATCACATTTTCGTTGATAAGCATTATCCTTCTTCTCTTTTCCATATTCCATGCTTCTGAATGCGTGATAACCATAGGGCAGAGCTCTTTCGATGTTCCGTGGCTTCTGTGGGTTCTTGACGGACTCTTCGTCCTGTTCTCGATACTTGCATTGAGGAATTCTTCCCAGATGTATGTCCTTAACATGCTGATGTTCTCTATTGTGTTCCTTGTATTCGGAGTGATGGGATACGGCTGGTATCTGCCTGAAATCTGCGCTCTGTTCATGGGACTGGCTGTGGCTTCGGGATATGCAGCCGGCTATTCGGCCGACAATATCGCCAAGGAATTCATAGCGGGAGCAAAAGACATATTCTCCGCGGCCCTTGTGATAGGATTCGCGGCCGGCATAATAGTCATTCTCGAAAACGGTGAAGTGATCGACACCATGCTTGCATCGATGGCTTCAGCACTTGAAGAATCCGGAAGAGTAGGGGCCCTGGGCACGATGTACGCCGTCCAGACCTTCATCAACCTCTTCATCCCTTCAGCATCAGCCAAGGCTGCCGTGACCATGCCTATAATGGCGCCATTCGCCGACATGATCGGAGTATCACGTCAGGCTACTGTGCTTGCATTCCAGTTCGGTGACGGCTTCACCAATATGATCACTCCATGTTCCGGTGTCCTGATGGCTGTCCTTTCTGTGGCGAAAATCCCGTACGAAAAATGGGTCAGATGGGTGTGGAAGTTCATACTTCTTCTCATTGCCGTAGGATTCATACTTCTTCTTCCTACGCTCTTCATGAACCTCTCAGGTTTCTGACAGCCGCATCCTCTCGTAAAATCAGAAGGGCTACCTTCACAGGCGGCCCTTCTCACGTGTACTTTAACTTAGATTTAGGTCAAACAGTGTTGTAACAATTTTGTTTTTAACGTCTTGTTGTCTCTCTTATTTCACCTTATGGATGCAAAGATATAGCATGTATGCCATTTGCAGAAAAAAGTGTTATCTGTGGGCTGAAATTGTGACTTTATGCCCGATTTTGGGACTAAAATCAATTATTTGGGACTAAAAAATAAATTTTGTAATTTTGTCACACAAAAATTGTGACAAAACATGCTACCGTTTACAGGACTTTTCAGAAGATTCATACCTCAGCTGCTGCACATGATCGTGCTGCCGATATTCTTCTTTGTATTCATCCTCATCTATCATCCTTTCGATACGGTGGAATTCATGGGGAAGGACTGGTTCGCCGTGCATCTGACCATCATTTCATGCATAATATTGCTATGCATAATCCTGATGAGGCTCCTGTTCTATTTCCTGCCTCTGCGTCTGAATCTGGCCATATACATATTCTGGTGTCTCTTGGAGGTGATATTCACCTCGCTTTTCGTAGCCTTGTATCTTTGGCTTGCCGTACATAGGGAACTCCCTTACTTCGAGGTAGTGGCTTCGTCATTCGAGTACCTCTTCTTCTCCCTCGTCATTCCATATACGATACTTGCCTTATCGATCAGGCTGTACGAGTATAATGACAAGTTCAACAATCCGGAAGAGACAACTGCCCAAAGAATGCGTTTCTATGATGACAGACACAATCTCAAGTTCGTAATTACGCCGGAATCTCTTCTGTACATTGCGGCCGAAGAGAATTATATCAACATCTTCTATACGGAAAACGGCAAGGAAAAGACCTATGCGCTGAGAAGCTCCATGAAGGCTGTCGAGGAACTCTGCCTCGACAACGGTATGGTCAGATGTCACAGGTCTTTCTATATCAACCCGCGTCATGTAGATGTGTTGAGAAAAGACAAGGAAGGCGTCATGTATGCCGAACTCGACGCAAAGGAAAGCCGCCATGTCCCAGTCTCAAAGACATATTACAAAATCCTCTCGGAAAAGCTGTATTAGCCTTGCCGGGAGGATCATAGGATGTTCTCTTTACAAAGTCTGTCAGAAAAGTCCGTACAGCTGTGCGTCTATCTTGTCAGTTATGGATGCGAAGTCGGCCGGACGGTTCTCGAAATCCATGTCGTCAGCTTCGATAACGAGCACCTTGCCCTTGTAATCTCCTATCCATTCGTCATATCTCTCATTGAGATTGTTGAGATATTCGATACTGATGCTCTTCTCATAGTCGCGTCCCCTTTTCTGTATCTGTGACACTAAGTGGGGGACTGACGACTTGAGATATATCAGCAGGTCAGGTTCCCTGACCATGGACATCATCAGGTTGAAGAGCTGCATATAGGTGTCGAAATCTCTGTCTGAAAGGTTTCCCATCGCCTTGTTGTTTGCAACGAAGATATGTACTCCCTCCATTATCGTTCTGTCCTGGATGATGACATCATCGGACTTTGATATGTCGATAAGATCCTGAAAACGCTGAGCAAGGAAATAGGTCTCGAGGTTGTATGACCACCTCTCAATATCCTTGTAGTAGTCTTCAAGATACGGATTATATGTGACGGCCTCATATTTTGGAGTCCATCCATAATGCTCAGCGAGCATCCTTGTGAGTGTTGTCTTGCCGCAGCCGATGTTTCCGGCGATTCCTATATGCATGATATTATTGTTTTTTAAGAAGTGTCTCTCCGGTCAGGCCGAGTGTCCAAATCAGACAAGGCCCTGAGCCATCATGGCTTCTGCAACCTTTATGAAGCCAGCGATATTGGCGCCCTTGACATAATTTACATATCCGTCCGGCTCAGTACCGTATTTTACACAAGCTTCATGGATGTCCGTCATTATCCTCCTGAGGTTTGCGTCAACTTCCTCCGGTGTCCATTTGAGCCTCATCGAGTTCTGTGTCATCTCAAGACCTGATGTCGCCACACCGCCTGCATTTGAGGCCTTGCCGGGTGAATAGAGCAGTTTCGCGCTCTGGAACACCTCTATGGCCTCCGGTGTGCATGGCATGTTGGCTCCTTCGGCAACGCACATGCATCCGTTGGCTACAAGAGTCCGGGCTTCATCTCCGTTGAGTTCGTTCTGTGTAGCGCACGGCATGGCTATGTCGCATTTCACACTCCATGGACGCTCTCCTGCGAAATACTTTGCTGACGGATATTTCTCAAGGTATTCCCTTATACGTCCCCTATAGACGTTCTTTATTTCCATTATATGTGCAAGCTTCTCTTCATCAATGCCTTCCGGATCATGGATGAATCCGCTTGAGTCGGACATCGTCACTACCTTCGCGCCGAGCTGAAGGGCTTTCTTTGCTGCAAACTGCGCCACATTTCCCGAGCCTGATATGGCTACGGTCTTGCCTTCATAGCTGTCACCTTTTGTGGCAAGCATGGCCGCCGCAAAATAACATGTACCGAATCCGGTTGCTTCCGGACGCATAGGGCTTCCTCCGAAGGTCTGTCCCTTTCCGGTCAGGACTCCAGTGAACTCGTCGCGGAGCCTCTTGTACTGTCCGAACATATAGCCTACTTCACGTCCTCCGACTCCGATGTCTCCGGCAGGGACGTCTGTGTCTGCCCCTATATGTCTGTAGAGCTCTGTCATGAAGCTCTGGCAGAATCTCATCACCTCGTTGTCAGACTTGCCTTTAGGGTCGAAGTCCGATCCGCCTTTGGCTGAACCCATCGGCAGGGTAGTGAGGCTGTTCTTGAAGGTCTGCTCGAAGGCGAGGAACTTCATGATGCTGAGGTTTACGCTCGGATGAAAACGGATGCCTCCCTTGTACGGGCCGATGGCACTGTTGCACTGTACCCTGAATCCTCGGTTCACGCGTACTTCTCCTTCGTCGTCAAGCCATGGAACGCGGAAAATGATGATCCTTTCCGGCTCCACAATCCTTTCCATTATCTTCTGGTCCATCAGATAAGGATGTTCCGTAATGTAAGGTGCAACGCTCTCGAGCACTTCTTTCACTGCCTGGTGAAACTCCTTTTCACCCGGATTTCTGGCTATGAGGTCAGCCATGAATCCGTCAACATAGTTCTGTGTAAACTGATCCATAATCGTATCTATTTGTTTAGGGGTTTGTCATTAACAAAAGTGCTTCCGCGAAAGCGCGAAAGCACAAATTTACGTTTTTTCTATCAAATATCCGCAACTTTTTTAGAAGAGGAAGCCGGTATTTATGTAGAAAGCTCCGTTACCGTCCTGCTTGTTGAAGCAGCGTGCGTATTCGAATGCGACGATGAAGTTCTGGTTCATTATGAAGCGGAGACCTGCACCTGCAGAGCCGTGGAAACCATCTTTTCTGTTGATTACGAAGGTCTTGTAGAGGTCTTCATATTTCATTAATTCTACAGCTCCTGCAAGAGGATCGGCTGCAGATTCCACAATCTTCTGTTTTGCCGCATCGGTGAAATTCATGTCATATCCTCTGAATACATGTGCACCGTCGCAGAATCCGCTGAGGGCAAAGGCTATATTCTGCTTCCAAAGCTTGAAATCAATGAATTTCCAGCGGAGTTCGGCATTGAAGAAGCCTACATCAAGGCCCTGTACCCTGTTCAGCATCAGACCTCTGACTGTGCGGTATCCTCCGAATCCGTCATTGTCAGCCTTGATTCCCATATTGGTGTAGAAAGGCATAGAGTACCATGGAGAATCTTTGCCGAATGTTCCCTGATATGCAATTCTGTATGCAAAGGTCAGCTTGCCGTCTTTGACTATTGGGACATACTGGCGGAAAGTCGCGCAGTACTTATAGTGCCCGTGAGTGGTGCCGAGCCATTCGGGAGCTGCGATGACATGAGCCTCAGCCCAGATACCTTTGGTAGGATTGTTCTCCACATTACGGCTGTCGTACATGAGACCGACTCTGATAGAGGATGTAAGGCCTCCGTCTGCCTCATCCTCAGGAATGATGCCCCATATCTTGTAGAGATCGAAGAGGGAAGTGCCTCCCAGAACCTCATATCCCTTCGGAACAAAAGACTTTGCACCCACCCAAGAAAAGTTGTAGCCTGCTTCCCAGTAGAAATTCTCCAGAATCTTGCCGGTAAAGTCGATCTTGGCTTTCACAAGATCTCGTCCGAAGCGGTAGAATCCCTTCGGATATTTCCCTTTTGCCTCTAACTTTGCACCGGCCTCGTCAGGCAGATAGCTTGACCATCCGTCCTCGAACATCTGCTTGCTGGTGATATAGTTGCTCTGATAGCCGTTGAATCCGTAGAAGTCTAATGCGGCATCTTTATAGTATCCCGTGCAGATGGACATCCTGACACCCGGAATGAGAGTCTTGTTGTCGTAATTCACAATGAACTTATAGCTGTTGATCGCACTTTCCTTGGTATAGGCTGATGCTTCGAAATACCACTGTGAGTTGGGGTTGGGATAGTTCTTTCCGTCTCCGAAATTGTAGAGGTTAAGGAGGGCTCCGAACTGGAATCCGCGGTCTGCGTCAAACGCGACGACAGGAAGAGGGCCGAAATTGGTTCCGGTCTTGATGATCTCGCCCTTCTCGTTATATTTGACCTCTTTCTTTTTCTTTGACTCTTTCTGTTCTGCGGCAGCTTCTGTGCCGGCAGTGTCTATGGCCATGACAGGGATGCAGAGCATCATGGCAGCCATGGCTGTGATGAATGTTCTTTTCATTTGCTGGTCTGTTTAAGGTTTTTATACTCGTTTACGATTTCTTTATGGAATTCCTTCAGTTTTCCGTTACATAAGAGCTTCATGTCGGATATGAGCCTGCGCAGGAACTCGTTGTAGTCGTGGAAGAAGCTGTAGGTAGGGATCGTAAGCAGGAACGATGCGAGTGCGCACCACGGACAGGATATGAGGCAGAATGATAGAATAGCCCATATAAGTCCCATGATAAGTCCGAGGCCGAGCTTCACGCCGAAGCTTACTGTGTTTCGGAAAGCCCTGTCCTTCACCTTTCCTCTGATGAATGTCTCCAATGCCCACATCGGCAGGCTTATCAGAGCGCTATATATATAATAAGGTAAGCCTGCAGCTGCCGCAATAGTTTTCCAAAGTACTCTGAGCAGACCGTTTCCCTTGCGGAACGAATAGATGGATATTCCGGCCTTCCTGCGGGTCTTTTCGAATCTTCCTGCCTTTGCGAGAATGTCCTTCATGGCTTCAGGCCGGGTCTCGCAGGCCGATTCTATTCCAGCCACGATCCTGCGGTTTGCCTCCATCTTCTCCGAAAGCTTTCCTTTTGTATCAAGGGCAAGAATCTTTGTAAGGGTCCATTTGTCCGCATAGTCGTCATCATCCTTTATATAAGTGATGAGCCCTGACATCCTCTGAGCCAGCTCATGTCGCAGCGGTTCAATCATCTGTACTTCATTCTCCACTTCAAGTGACTTTACGAATTCGGTGACATTGATTGCCTTGCCGTATGTCACAAGAGCATTGCTGCGGTATCTGAAATAGTCCCCGTACTCGATACCTACCGGTATTATATATACAGGCTTTCTGTCTCCGAACCTGGCATTTGCCGACAAAGCGGCACGGAATGCACCTTTTCCGAGAGTCAGGAGTGAATGAGCAGGTCTGTGGCGTCCTTCCGGATACATGCAGAATGCCGCATCATTCTCAAGGATCTCTACAATGATGTCATTGGTCTCGTGGTTCTTCAGCACATTGCGAAGTCCGTCCCTCTGCCTTACCATCGGAAGAATCCTCAGGAAGTGCATTATCTTAGCTATCAGAGGGTTGTTGAACATGTCCGCTCTTGCGCCAAAGACAGTGATTCCTCTGTTGGCACGCAACATCACGAGGGCATCCATCAATGTGTTGCAGTGGTTCGGAGTGAAGAGAAGGGCTCCATCTGAAGGTATGTTCTCATACCCCTTTACCTCGACTTTCCTATAGCTGTGCCTGAGATTCCAGTCAACTATCGGCTTGAGCAGGGTGTAGCCCGTATTCTTTTCGTATATCTTTCCCATATCTTATTCCTCACCGATTTCCTTGCGTCCTTTTATTCTCCACGTGTATGCGAGCGTGAGGCCTGATATGATGTGCCAGACACCCCACCATGCGGTAATCACCACCATTCCTCCGTTGTTTGTCCATATTGTAGGGTCGAAGATGGCCGGATTGAAGAGAAGGACAAGACCGAGGCCTGAGTTCTGGATACCGGTCTCGATTGTGATTGTTCTTCTGTCCTTGTAAGGCACTTTGAATAACGTTCCCGTGCCGAATCCGATTCCGAGGGCCAAGAGGTTGTGTACCAATACTATAAGGAAGATATAGCGGATACATTTCATGAATGCGTCGATATTGTTGCCGAATGTGAGCACTACCATAGCGATGAAGAATGCCACAGACAGATACTGCATGGGCTTCTTCAGTGCATTTGCGACTTTTGGCAGATACTGCGCGCAGAGCATTCCGAGCACGAGAGGAATGCCGAGCAGGATCACTATCGTCTTGAATATCTCCCAGAACGGTATCTCAAGCTCAGGAAGGAGCATCCTCTTCTCAGCAAACTTCAGATACAGACCGCCCCAGAATGAGAAGTTCAGAGGGGTTGTGAAGATGCATAGGGCTGTGTTTATGGCCGTCAGCGATACCGAAAGTTCGGTGTTTCCCCTTGAGAGGGAAGTGATGAAATTCGATATGTTTCCTCCGGGACATGCTGCGACGAGAATCATTCCGAGGGCAATCATAGGAGAAAGCCAGTTCTTGAATGTGATTGTCAGCAGGAATGTGAACCCCGGCAACAGTACCATCTGGCAGATTATGCCGAGAAATACGGACTGTGGTTTCTTGAATATTTCAACGAAGGTTCTCGGCTTGATTCCGAGGGCGACTCCGAACATTACAAAAGCAAGAACGATGTTGATGGTGTTCATTCCCGCCTCATTCATGTTCACTTTTATCGCGTCAATACTCGCGATCACTTCTGGACTCATGGTTTAGTTGTTTTAGAATTTAGGGGTGCTAAGATAGTGTTTTTTCCCTTATTGACCAAACTATACCATTGGCCGGCTGCCTGGGACAACAGGCAGCCGGCCGCATATTCTTCTGTCATTGTGCCTTCAAAGGCTTTCTATTGCGGAAATCAATATATCGACGTTTCCCGGATCTGTCGCCCAGCTTGTACAGAAACGTACGGCGGCAAGCCCGTTCGGAAGTTCCTTCCAGACCGAGAACATGAAATTCTGTCCGAGTATTTCCATCGTCCGCTCATCAAGAATCGGGAACTGCTGGTTGGAAGGGCTCTCCTCAAGGAAATCTATTCCCTTCTTCCTGAACGCATCCCTTATCCTGAGGGCCTGAGTCACGGCATGCCTTGACAGCCTGAGATACAGGTCATCCTCGAACAGAGTCATGAACTGGATGCCGAGAAGCCTGCCCTTTGCAAGCATGCCACCGTTCTGCTTGATGCAGTATCTGAAATCCTTTTTGAGTCTGCTGTCAGTTATTACTACGGCTTCTCCGAAGAGAGCACCCTGCTTTGTACCCCCGATATAGAACACGTCCGCCGTTGCAGCTATGTCCTTGAGCGTTACGTCGCAGCCTTCGGATGCAAGGCCGTAGCCGAGACGTGCCCCGTCTATGAAGAGGGGGAGAGAACGGGAGCTGCAGACATCTTTCAGTTCCATCAGTTCGGTGCGACTGTATATGGTTCCGGATTCCGTAGTGAACGATATATATACCATTCCCGGCTGGACAGTATGTTCCGGGCCGTCTTCAGAGAAGTGTCCGTCGATGAAGCTTGCAAGGGAGGAAGCTGACAGCTTTCCGTTTTCAGACGGTATGGCAAGTACCTTATGGCCGCCATGCTCGATCGCTCCCGTCTCATGGACATTTATGTGTCCGGTGTCAGCACATACCACTCCCTGATATGGACGTAGTATTGAGGATATGACGGTGGTATTTGTCTGAGTGCCTCCGACGAGGAAATGAACATCCGCATCTTCTCTGCCGCATGCGGTCCTGATCAGGCCTCGGGCCTCTTCGCAATAGTGGTCTTCACCGTAGCCAACGGTCTGCTCCATGTTGGTGGTGGACAGGCGCTCGATGATGCGGGGATGTGCGCCTTCGCTGTAATCACATTGAAACTGTATCATAAGTCCGTATTTTAAGAAACTGTTTAAATTTTTCTCCGAAAAAGCATTAACTCAAGTTTCGCAAGTGATAAATTGTTGATATATTGAAGGTTGGCGGGACTTGCGAAACTTTTACCCACCGCACCTTCTATATTTACGTTACCCCTATCCTAAATCCTTTCCCTCGGGGAAAGGACTTACTATCGACCT